>CAZSKF010000027.1:0-21176 GCA_964607405.1 uncultured Proteiniphilum sp.
GACTCGCGATCCTCGTGTTGTTGAGCGTAAAAAACCAGGTCAACCAGGAGCAAGAAAGAGATTCCAGTTCTCAAAACGTTAATATACGCAGAGGCTATTTGAGAATTTTTCCATATCTCAGATTCAATTTATTATTATTGAGATGTCTGAGACGGAAGCTTCTTGTCGCTTAATAACGTTTAGTATCTAAACTGTAGGGACGTTGCCTCTTTGTGCAACTTACCCTATGGTTCGTATTAGAAAAAGAAAGTAAACGAATAAAACAATTAAACAAAATGGCAAAATTAGAATTTGACCAACTATTAGAGGCTGGAGCTCACTTCGGTCACTTAAAAAGAAAATGGAATCCGGCAATGGCGCCTTACATCTTCATGGAGCGCAACGGAATTCATATAATCGACCTTCACAAAACTATTGCTAAAGCTGAAGAGTCGGCAGCTGCACTAAGACAAATTGCTAAATCAGGCAAGAAAGTTCTTTTCGTTGCAACTAAAAAACAAGCTAAAGATGTTATCGAACAACAATCACAAGGTGTTAACATGCCTTACGTTGTTGAGCGTTGGCCAGGTGGTATGCTTACTAACTTCCCTACTATCCGTAAGGCAGTTAAGAAAATGAGCACTATTGATAAAATGATCAAAGATGGTACTTTCGAGACTTTATCAAAACGTGAGAAATTGCAAATCACTCGTCAGCGTGCAAAACTTGAAACTATGCTGGGTTCTATCCAAGATTTGACTCGCTTGCCTTCTGCTATCTTTGTAGTGGACGTAATGAAAGAGCATATCGCTGTTAGAGAAGCCAACAAATTGGGTATCCCTGTATTTGCAATTGTAGATACTAACTCAAACCCTGATAATATCGACTTCGTAATTCCTGCTAATGATGATTCAACAAAATCAATCGAAATGATTTTGGAATACATCACAAGCGAAATGAAAGAGGGATTGCAAGAGCGCAAAATTGAAAAAGCAGACGCTAGCGCAGCTGAAGAAATGGCTGAGGGCGAAGAAAGTGCTAAAAGAGAAAGAAAATCTAAAGTAGCAAAGAAAGAGAAAATTAAGAAAGAGGACAAAGATGCGTTGAACGCAGCTGTCGCTGGAAAATTTGCTGCTGAAGAGGACGAAGAATAATAACATTTAAAAAAAGGAATATAAGATGGCAGTTAAAATGGCAGACATCCAACATTTGCGCAAAATGACAGGCGCTGGAATGATGGATTGCAAGAGTGCGTTGAATGAAGCAAATGGTGACTTTGACAAAGCTGTTGAAATTATTCGCAAAAAAGGACAAGCAGTTGCTGCAAAACGTGAAGACAGAGATGCTAGCGAAGGTTGTGTTCTTGCAAAAACTGATGGTAACTTTGCCGCAGTTGTTGCTTTGAATTGTGAGACTGACTTTGTTGCTAAAAACGAAGAGTTTATAGCATTAACTCAAAAGATACTTGATGCAGCAGTTGAAAATAAACCAGCTACTCTTGAAGACCTTCTTAATGTAGAGGTTGACGGCAGAGCTATTTCACAATTGGTTACTGATCAAATCGGTACTACTGGTGAAAAAATGGAGGTGAGCAATTACCAACACATCACTGCAGATCATGTTGTTTCATACATCCACATGGGCAACAAACTAGCAACTATCGTTGGCTTTAACAAAGAAAACGTATCGGAAGATGTTGCTAAAGACGTTGCTATGCAAGTGGCTGCAATGAATCCAATTTCAATTACTCCTGATTCTATTCCAAATGAGATTAAAGAGAAAGAGCTTGACATTGCACGTGAAAAAGCGCGCGAAGCAGGCAAACCTGAAAATCTATTGGATAGAATTGCTGAAGGATCATTGCAAAAGTTCTACAAAGAGAACACTTTGTTGCAACAAGATTACGTTAAAGATAACAAGATGACTATTGAGCAGTTTATCAAACAAAGCGATAAAGAGCTTACAGTTACAGATTTCAAACGTGTATCATTATCGTAGATATTATATTGGATTTTGATCCAATCAAAAAAAGCGTCCCAACTTGTTGTGGACGCTTTTTTTATTCCTTAATGTCTGAGGTGTGTTAATCTACAATAGCTTCATTACCTGATTTTCTAGTTTGATTAAATCTTTGGTGAAGTTTCTTATGCCTTCGGCAAGTTTTTCTGTAGCCATCGCATCTTCATTCATCATCCATCTAAAGGTCTTTTCATCCATTGATATCTTTTCAATATCCATTTCCTTGGCAACCTCAGGATCCAACTTCCTGGTTAGTTCCCCTTGCGTTCCTTCAAGTTCACCTAGCAATGATGGAGATATTGTCAGTAAGTCACTACCTGCAAGTTCACATATTTCACCGATGTTCCTGAAGCTTGCTCCCATCACCTGAGTTTCGTATCCAAACTTCTTATAATAATTGTATATCGACCTTACGGATAATACCCCCGGGTCTTCTGTGGCAGGTATGCTGTCAACTCCTTTTTCCTTTTTGTGCCAGTCAAGTATTCTACCCACAAATGGAGATATTAGTCTTACCTTTGCTTCTGCGCATGCTATTGCCTGTGCTTGTGAGAATAGTAATGTAAGGTTGCATCTGATTCCCTCTTTCTCAATTATCTCTGCTGCTTTTATTCCTTCCCAAGTTGATGCTATCTTTATAAGAACCCTTTCGCGAGATATTCCATTAGCCTCATATAGTGATATTAATTCACGTGCTTTTTCAACTGTTGCCTGTGTGTCAAATGATAATCGTGCATCCACTTCTGTTGACGCACGCCCCGGCACAATCTTTAAAATTTCAAGACCAAAGTTCACGGCCAGTTTATCCATAGCTTTCGCTAGCTGTTCATCTTTATTGTTGCTGCTTTCCTTTGCATACTTTATTGCATCATCTATCAGATAGGCATATTTTTTGTCTTGCGATGCAGCATAAATTAATGAGGGGTTGGTGGTAGCATCGATTGGTTTATAAGCCTCTATTGATGCAAAGTCTCCTGTGTCGGCTACTACTTGCGTGTAGGTTTTTAATTGTTCAAGTAAGTTCATAGTAATAAGTATTATAGTTTGTGTCTCCTTTTAAAGGGGAAACATGTTTCCACGAAGATAATAAAAAAAGAGTATAAAAGAATAGTTTTAAAAAACTCTCTAATATACTCCTTAAATTATAACTTGTTGGTGATCCCTATATTGGTTCTCCTATTGGATTTTCAGAAATTGTTATCTGTGAGTGTTCCACATCTATCACCTCCGAAACGTTTAGTTGGATATCTTCTTTGGATATTGATTCTACCTTTTCAGGCTCGGGTGTATTGTCCTTATCGATAAATGATGTAGTTTCATCCTCCACCACTTCTTCTTTTATGTTTACAATAATGTCTCTGCCCACAGAGATATTGTCGTTGCTAAGTCCATTCCAGGTTTTTAGTTGTGCCACTGTCACACCGTTTTTGCTGGCAATCTTGCCCAGGTTGTCACCTCTCCTGATTCTGTAATACTGATTCACTGATTTTGTGGTTACATTGCTGCTATTTGAATTGCTGGCTAAGTTTGTTGCCTGTGGTGTAGGTTCTTTCACAACCTGTTTTTTCACAATCAGGCTTTTCCCCACAGTCAGCCTTGTGTTTTTCATGTTGTTCCATTTTTGCAATTGCGCCACTGATGTTCTATTACGTGATGCAATCTTTGATAATGTATCACCGCTTCTCACTTTATAGTAAACATTAGATGTGTTGCCACTGCTAGAACTTGAAGACGCATTGCCTGCGATATATACATCCGTGTTTTGTCTGTGATCAATCAGTTTGTTTTTATCAACATTGATTATCTCATCCTCCTTTTCCAGAAAAGCATAAACTTTATTTGTTGGCAATACCAGACTATAGTAGTTGAAGTTACCGGGTACCATATCTTTTTTGAATTGAGGATTCCATCTTCTTATATCTTCAATTGGGATATCCAGCACTTTAGATATTTGTTTAAAATGAATTTGCTTGTCAACGTGAATGGTATCAAGAGTAACCATATCAATTTGCGACTCAACAGGGCAGATTTCATGTTTGTCGTGATAATTCATTACATAGTTGGCTGCAATAAATGCAGGAACGTACCCCCTTGTTTCCTTTGGCAGATTGTAGTAAATCTCCCAATAGTCACGTTTGCCTCCACTTCGTGTGATAGCTTTGTTCACATTTCCCGGTCCGCAGTTGTACGCCGCAATCACCAGATTCCAGTCTTCATATATTGCATATAAGTCTTTTAAGTACTTCACCGCAGCTTCTGTTGACTTGTAGGGGTCCCTACGTTCATCCACCAGGCTATTCACTTGCAAGCCATAGCCCTGGCCTGTTCTCAACATAAATTGCCATAAGCCCGTAGCGCCTACTCTGGATACTGCCACAGGATTAAGAGCCGACTCAATAACCGGAAGGTACTTCAACTCCAACGGTAATCCCTCTCTGTCTAATGCCTCTTCAAACATTGGGAAATAATACTCACCCACCGAAAGCATATAACTAACCAAGTCACGACGGCGAATGGTGTACATGTCGATGTAGTTTCTTACAACCGAGTTATACGATAATTCCATCTCAGATGGGAAATCATATAATCTTTGAGTATATACACTGTCGCTATACACAATGTTAGAACCTTGTTGATTACACTTTATCTGCGATTTGCTAAGGTCAATTTGCCAATCGTGTATAAGTGATGCCAATTGTTTGTTAAGATGCTCCGGAGCTATGATTGAGGTATCATTTAGCTGAGCTTTCTTGTTTAATGATGTGATTTGTGAATATGCAGATCCAAAGCCCACAAAAAGGCTTATGATCAGGGATAAAATAAAAATTCTCATTTTTTTCTCTAATTAAAGAAGGGCTTGTTCAAGCCGATAGAAATGATTTGTCTAAAAACTAACACTGAATTTAAACCCAAATGAGTCAGCGTAATAACTTCTGTCGCTTCTTCTCATCATTTCAGGTTCAATACGTAAGGATAAGTCCGGGCTTATGTCAAAATCAAAAAGTTGAGCATCAACATAAGCGTCAACAATATTTAGCCCATACAAGGCTACACCAATTATAATACTTAAATCTCTATAGTATCTAAAATAATTCTTTCTGTCTTTCAAAACACCTGTAAACCAATTGATGTCTATATTATCAGGATCCTGACCATATGGGACAAGATTATGCCACCTGTTCGTATCAGGGTCACCATCAATAATATCTTTATATGCACCAAAATAGTCCTGGTAGTGAGTATTGTTCCATGTCACAGCGTATGATACACCCACAAACCCACCATAAATGATGGGCAACTTCCAATACTTTTGATTATAAATCTGACCTAGTCCGGGAAAAATTGCTGAATATATTACCGCCTTCTTTGGGCTTGGTTTAAATGTCTTTACTTCTAGATTCTCCAATTTCTTTTTAGTCTTGCCAGAAATAGAATCTAGTGATGCTGTGATAGTAGAGTCGCCAATAGCATTGTTGATAGTGATGCTGTCGGTAGCAATACTGAGGTGCGTAGAGTCAGGCACCTGCAACAGGGAGTCAGACACCTGTTTAGCATTTATGTTCTGTGCCACTCCACCGGATGCGGCAAAAACAAAGATTATTAAAATTATAAATTGATTGACTCTAAGCATATGGTTTACTTATTCATCGTGTCTAACATTGCAATAATATGCTCCAGTTCTTCAGGATTTCCAAAAGGTATTGTGATTTTTCCTTTACCCTGCTTGTTGCAATTAAACTGCACATTAGTTTTAAAATAGTTAGACAGATGTTGTTTTAGTATATCAAAATCATCACTACTTGATTTCTGTGAAGATTTATCTTTCTTATCATCTTCTGCAGGCTTGTCTTTCGCCTCAGCAAGTTCTCTGACTATGCTTTCTACCTTGCGCACCGACAAACCCTCTTTCAGGATAAGATTATAAACTGCCAATTGCTGAACAGGATCATTGATAGTAACTAATGCTCGTGCATGTCCCATATCAATTTTCTTGTCCTTCACCCCCATCTGCACTTCAGCCGGAAGCTTCAGCAACCTCAAATAATTAGTGATTGTAGCTCTCTTTTTTCCAACCCTCTCGCTTAGCTGCTCTTGCGTTATAGTAAGCATCTCTATAAGATTTTGATAAGCAAGTGCAATCTCAATCGAGTTTAAGTCCTCTCTTTGGATATTCTCCACCAAAGCCATCTCCATTAGTTCATTATCAGAAGCCGCCTTGATATAAGCCGGAATAGTTTCCAGTCCGGCCAAAATAGATGCTCTGTATCTGCGTTCACCCGCAATAATCTGGTAAAATCCGTCACCCTCGTCCCTCAGTGTAATTGGCTGAACTATACCAATTTTCCTAATCGAAGCAGCAAGTTCTTCCAATGCCTCTTCGTCAAATGATGTACGCGGCTGATCGGGATTTGGCTTTATCCTGTCAAGCTCCACCTCGTTTATAGATGTAGAACCTTGTGACTCCCCATCCGTGAAGGAAATCAGAGCATCCAAACCTCTTCCTAATGCATTCTTTTTACCCATATTATTTTAAATGATAGCTGACAAAGTTAGTGATTTTTTTCGATAATCTCCTGAGCCAATTGCATATGATTGATAGCCCCTCTGGAACCGGCATCATACATAAGAGCAGGTTTGGCATGACTTTGCGACTCGCTAAGCGTTACATTTCGCTGAATTACCGTATTAAACACCAGTTCTTTAAAGTGGCTTTTCACCTCCTCATATATCTGGTTATGCAGTCTCAGCCTCGAGTCGTACATAGTTAATACAAAACCCTCTATCTCCAGTTTCGTATTTAGTTTCGATTTTATAATCTTAATTGTGTTCAGTAGCTTGCTCAAACCCTCCAATGCAAAATACTCACACTGCACAGGAATTATTATTGAATCAGAAGCCGTAAGAGCATTCACAGTAATAATCCCCAACGAAGGAGAACAGTCAATAAGTATATAATCATATGTGGAGCTAAGCGGAGATAAAAGTTCTCTCAGCCTCTTGTCCCTGCTGTCCATTTGCACCATCTCCAGTTCTGCCCCAACAAGATTGATGTGAGATGGTATTATATCTATATTCTCAAAAGGAGTATTCATTACAGCCTCAGTAGGCTTGCACTTTCCTATTAATCCTTCATAGATTGTATTTTTCAGATTGCGAATATCAATTCCCAAACCAGAAGATGCATTAGCCTGTGGGTCAGCATCTACAACAAGAACCTTTTTTTCAAAAGCAGCTAATGACGCAGCCAGGTTTATAGTGGTTGTCGTTTTTCCTACACCGCCTTTTTGATTCGCCAAAGATATTATTTTGCCCATTTAATTACTTTATAATGAAACAACAAATTAAATAATAATTCCTTTAATCGGGTGTTAATTAATTACAATGTTGAGCTTTTTGTTGAAAAGTAGTGCTTTGGTTGAAAACTTTCACCTCCTGTTTGTTTATTTTGCATTCACATTTCTATTATGGTTTTTAATATAATGTGCTTATTCCCAGCTTTTATCTAATCCCCCTTGCGTTTTGCTAATCAGGTTGTCTCTCTCAAAGAAAAACTGTTTTTCACCAAAGGCCGGCTCCAGTTGGTCAAACCAGGTTGCCTTGCTGTCATATTTTGCAAAAAAAGGAATATCCACAAGTTGCGAGTTTCTGCACTGAAGAAATTGCAATATAAATACTTTCTCACCATTCACCTCCGTCACACCTATCACATGAATTTTGCCCGGCTCTGCGCTCATACTTGGTCCTCTCACTGTTCTGGCAATACCGCTTACATCCGAATATGCTCTTCTAAAAATATTCCAGGCCCTGCCCAGTGGAACTTCAAAGAAAGCCTTCGAACCCGTATCTCTGGCTATAAACATATAATATGGCACAAGTCCCAGTCTAACCTGTTCCGACCACATCTCCGACCACACCTTGTGGTCATCATTTATATATCTTAGTAGTGGTGATTGTGTTCTGATAATAGCTCCCGTATTAGATATTCTGTCAATTGCCTGTTTCACTGCATCTGTTGCCAGCTCCCTAGGATGATTAAAGTGTGCCTGAAATGCAAGATGCTTACCCGCTTTTTTTACCTTTTCAAATAATTGCAGCATATCATCTGCATCTCTGTCTGTCAAAAATCGGTATGGCCAATATGAAAGCGACTTCGACCCTATCCTAATATTTTTTATATGGCTAAATTCTTTTGTTAGAAGTGGCTCAATGTAAGCCGACATTATTTTGGCTGTGGTAGTCATAGGGTCTCCACCCGTAAACAGAATATCAGTGGTCTTTTTATTCTTTAGCAAATATTTGTGCAGTAGGTCTGCCTCCCTCATTGCAAATTTCAATCCATTCATTCCGGCAAATTGCGGCCAACGAAAACAAAAAGTGCAATATGCATGACAGGTTTGCCCCTGACTTGGAAAAAACAAAGCGGTCTCTCTGTATTTGTGCTGCATGCCATGAAGCTTCTGCCCATCTATGGCAGGTATGTTCCTTTTTTGCCCTGCGGGATTTGGGTTCAGTCTCATTCTTATATTATGTATAACTGATTTTAAAAGCTCGTCATCATTTTTGCTCACTGCGTCTTTCACCCTCTTATAGTTCGCTGCTGTCAGCATTTCTTTCCGTGGAAACGTTAATGTGTAGATAGGGTCGTTAGGTATATTATCCCAATCGATGAGTTGTTCCGTTACATAATTGTTTACTTTAAAAGGTAACACTCTTCCAACTATATCTATAGCCTCGATGTTTTCCTCAGAGAGATTACTTACTTGTTTTATTTCTTTGTAGTTGTGAAGCGAAAAACTTCGATACTTGTTAATACCCATATTTGTTTGTGTATTTATTATAAGTGGTTAAAAATTAGAATATAATCTGTTGAAATGGAATGAGAATAGTGATATATTCCATTGTTTGGGAACTACAAAAGTAGAAAAAACATAGAATTGAGCAAGTTTTCTGTCAATTTTTAAGCAAAATCATCGAAAAAAGGATAAACTGCTTGTTTTTGAGCTAAAAACAAAGATTTTATACTAAATATGCATTGAATATAAATATTATTGTTACATTTGCCGCATGAAAAGTGATAATCATTCACATATTTACTACCAAGAAGCTCTATACGTTGTCCGACGATGCTTCTAATTATCTTGCAGGCTATTTAACAGCTTGCAGCACTTTCCCTTATTTACTACTGTGCCGCAAGGCATCATTTTTCACTCACAATTTATTTATTAACGTTTTAGGATGAATGTAGAAATTCATATAGCAAATAGCAGCTATGTAGGCTACGCAGAAGAAATTTGCGAACTTATATATGTTTCCGCCCAAGCGCGCGGAACAGGAATAGCCAAAAGAAGTCCCGAGTATGTTGCCGAAAAGATCAGATCCGGCAAGGCAGTTGTTGCTCTTGATGGCGATAAGCTGGTTGGCTTCTCGTACATCGAAACATTTAGCCATAAAAGGTTTGTGGCTAACTCAGGCTTGATTGTACACCCTGACTATCGTGGTCAGGGTTTGGCAAAGCGTATCAAAAGAAGTATTTTTGATTTATCGCGTAAGTTGTATCCCGGTGCCAAGATATTTAGTATCACCACCGGTCTTGCAGTAATGAAGATGAATACCGAGTTGGGCTTTAAGCCTGTCACATATTCCGAACTCACCGATGATAAAGAGTTCTGGAAAGGGTGTGAGGGGTGTCGCAACTTCGATATACTTCAGCGAAACGATTATAAGATGTGTCTTTGCACTGCACTTCTTTTTGACCCGGCAACGGAGCCCAAAAAGGAAGAGCAAGTATTGAATAGTTCCTTTGCCAGAAAAGTGGTTAAGCCCATTGTCAAAAAGCGAACTCCCAACAAGCTATTCAAGAAATAGCATAACTCTAACAAGAAATCATTCAATATTCAAAATATTATAATTATTAATAATAGCTAATGGCCAAAGCCTTAGCAGAAAGCTTAAAAATAAAATGAAAGAAAAAGTAGTTTTAGCATTTAGCGGAGGTCTTGATACCTCATTTTGTGTGCCATATCTGATTAATGAAAAAGGAATGGAAGTTCACACGGTAATTGTAAATACCGGCGGCTTTTCGGCCGAAGAGTCTAAACGAATTGAAGAGCGTGCCCTTGCCTTAGGTGCTACCACTCACACACATATTGATGCTGTGCAAGATTATTACAATCGCGGCATCAAGTACCTAATCTATGGTAATGTGTTAAAAAATAACACATATCCACTATCAGTAAGCTCCGAGCGCTTTTTCCAAGCTATGGAGGTGCTTAATCATGTAAAGAAAGTTGGCGCAAAGTATGTAGCCCATGGCAGCACAGGAGCCGGCAACGACCAAATCAGATTTGATATAGTCTTTGAAATACTTGCCCCCGAAGTAGGCATTATTGCACCCGTTCGCGAACTATCTCTTACTCGTCAATACGAAATAGATTATTTAAAAGATAAAGGATTTGACTTCTCGTGGGAAAAATCAAAATACTCAATCAATCAAGGATTGTGGGGCACTAGCGTTGGCGGTGTCGAAACACTATCTTCATCCGGCGTATTGCCCGAAGAGGCCTATCCTTCACAAGTAGAGAATCACGGAACAGAGCGCATCACCATAGGATTCGAAAAAGGTGAGCCAACATCATTAAATGGTGAGAAAATGCAGCCTGTTGACTTGATACTAAAGCTTCATAAAGTAGCCTCAAAATATGGAATTGGCAGAGATGTACACGTTGGCGATACAATTATCGGAACCAAAGGACGTGTAGCTTTCGAAGCACCTGCACCACTTATTATTGTAAAGGCACACCACCTGTTAGAAAAACATGCACTTACCAAACAGCAAATGTATTGGAAAGATCAGTTGTCAGGTTGGTACGGACAATTGATGCACGAGGCACAATACCTTGAGCCCGTGATGCGCAATATCGAAAGCTTCCTCGATGATACACAACAATTCGTTACCGGACAGGTAGAGGTAGAGCTTCGCCCATATCATTTCTCAGTGTTGGGTTGCAATCCTGAGTTCGACCTAATGAGCTCTAAATTTGGCGAGTATGGCGAAACAAACAAATCATTCACAGGACAAGACGTGATAGGATTTACAAAAGTAACAGCCAATCCTCTTAAAATATATTACTCAATTCACGATAAAAAATAAAGGATATGATAAAGGTTAGCATAGCCGGAGGAACGGGATACACCGCAGGAGAACTACTGCGTATTTTATTAAACCATCCAAATGTAGAGATAGAGTCGGTAATCAGCACCACATCCGTGGGGATGTCGGTAGCCGAAATGCATCGCGATTTGCTAGGTGAAACTGATCTTGTGTTTTCCGAAACATTCAGCAACCCCGATGTTATTTTCCTTTGTTTGGGTCATGGACTATCGCGCGAGTTTTTGCAAAACAATAAATTACCCGAGCATTGCAAAGTTATCGACTTGGGAAATGATTTCCGAAACACCCCCATATTCGAAAATAGAGAGTTCGTTTTTGGAATTTGCGAATTGAATAACGAAAAGATAAAGCAAACCAATAATGTTGCAAACCCCGGTTGCTTTGCATCATCAATCATATTGGCGCTATTGCCACTGGCATCTGTTGACGCACTGGTTGATGATATTCACGTTCATGCCATCACCGGATCCACCGGTGCCGGTAAGAGGCCCGGCGAAACCACACATTTTAGTTATCGCGACAATAATATATCAGTATATAAAGCATTCGAGCACCAACACCTTGAGGAAATTACCCATACACTAAAGAGTGGCGGAAGCAGTTTAGTGCCTCAAATCAACTTTGTGCCAATGCGTGGAGATTTTGCTCGCGGTATCTTTGCAAGCATCTACACAAAGTGGAACAACTCTATGACAGAAACAGAAGCTGTAGAGCACTTCAAAAACTATTATAAAGACTCACCGTTTGTTTTTGTTTCTGATAAGTTCATATCTCTGAAGGAGGTGGTAAGCACTAATAAGGTTTTATTGCACGTAGAGTTCCATAATGGATATATATATATAACATCAATCATCGACAACTTGGTAAAAGGAGCATCAGGAGCTGCTGTTCAAAACATGAACCTAATGTTTGGATTAGAAGAGACTACCGGGTTAAAATTAAAAGGGAGTGCATTTTAAGATATGAAACTATTTGACGTATATAGTTTATGGCCCATCGAGCCGGTTAAGGCTCTGGGCTGTAAAGTGTGGGATAATAATAACACTGAGTACCTAGATCTTTATGGAGGTCACGCCGTTATTTCCATTGGTCACTCACATCCTCACTATGTGAAAGCAATTCAGGAACAAGTAGCCAAAATAGGGTTTTATTCAAACTCAGTTCAAAATAGTCTGCAAACAGAGCTTGCTGAAAAATTGGGAACCCTTTCGGGATATAACGACTACACTCTGTTTCTGGCGAACTCAGGAGCAGAAGCCAATGAAAATGCTTTGAAACTTGCATCCTTTCATACAGGCAAGAGCCGTGTTATTGCTTTTGATGATGCATTTCATGGCCGCACGTCCGGTGCAGTAGCTGTTACAGACAATCCCGCCGTGCAAGCACCATTCAATAAAGGACACGAGGTAACATTCCTACCACTCAATGATATCGATGCCGTTAAAAGTGAAATAGCCAAAGGCGATGTCTCAGCTGTTATCATAGAAGGTATTCAAGGCGTAGCGGGAATCTTTATACCTACAGATGAATTTTTGCAACAGTTGGAAAGCATTTGTAAAGCTAATAATGTGGTTCTTATTCTCGATGAAATTCAATCAGGCTATGGCCGCACAGGCAAATTCTTTGCACACCAACATGCGGGAATAAAAGCCGACATCATTACCGTAGCAAAAGGGATGGGTAATGGCTTTCCGATTGGAGGAGCTCTTATTTCACCACAGTTTGAAGCAAAAAAAGGATTGCTTGGCACCACTTTTGGTGGCAATCACCTTGCCTGTGCTGCAGCTATCGCCGTTCTTGATGTAATGAAGGAGGAATCACTTACAGAAAATGCTGAAAAAATTGGAGATTACTTATTGCAAAACCTTAAGCAAATCAAAGGACTTAAGGATGTGCGCGGACGTGGTCTTATGATAGGCGTTGACATGGAGCCCGAATATGCCGAGGTTCGTAATAAGTTGCTATTCGAAAATCACATATTCACAGGAGGTGCAAAAAACAATGTGATGAGACTGCTACCACCACTTTGTGTAACCAAAGAAGATGCAGACATATTTCTTGCAGAACTAAAAAGCAAACTAATCTAATTTTAAACCTAACAACAAATGAAACATTTCACAAGTGTAAAAGATATTGGAGATATAAAGCTTGCCATTGAAAGAGCTCAATATGTGAAAGCAAATCCGTTTGCAGATCAGGAGTTGGGACGCAATAAAACCTTGTTGATGATATTCTTCAACTCCAGCTTGAGAACAAGATTAAGCACCCAGAAGGCGGCGCTCAATCTTGGGATGAATGCAATGGTGCTAGATGTCAACCAAGGCGCATGGAAACTCGAAACAGAGCGCGGAGTGATCATGGACGGCGATAAGCCGGAGCATATCCTTGAAGCCATCCCCGTAATGGGTAGCTATTGCGATGTGATTGGAGTACGCTCCTTTGCTCAGTTCGAAAGTAAATCAGATGATTATAATGAAGTCATACTTAATCAGTTTATAAAATATTCGGGCAAGCCTGTTTTCAGTATGGAGGCGGCTACTCGCCACCCCCTGCAAAGCTATGCCGACCTAATCACAATAGAAGAGTATAAAAAAACTGAGCGACCCAAAGTAGTTCTTACATGGGCGCCACACCCGCGTGCATTGCCTCAGGCAGTTCCCAATTCATTTGCAGAGTGGATGAATGCCACCGACTATGAGTTTGTGATAACACATCCCGAAGGGTATGAGCTAGACCAACAATTTGTGGGAAATGCAGTTGTGGAATACGATAAAGAAAAAGCATATAAAGATGCTGACTTTATATATGCCAAAAACTGGTCTGCGTTTCAAGATCCAAACTACGGCAAAATATTATCCACCGATAGATCATGGACAGTGGATGCCCCCAAAATGGCACTCACCAATAATGCCCACTTCATGCATTGTCTGCCCGTGCGTCGCAATATGATAGTGACAGACGATGTTATCGAAAGCCCACAATCTATAGTGATTCAAGAAGCAGCCAATCGTGTGGTATCAGCTCAAAGTGTATTGAAGGAAATATTGAAAGGCCTGTAGCCAATTATAGATACAAGATATGAATAACAAAGAACATTTGTCTATAATCAAAATAGGGGGAAACATTGTTGACAACCCCGAAGCACTAAGCATGTTTCTAAACGACTTCAAGCAGTTGCAAGGACGCAAACTCTTGGTGCACGGCGGTGGGGTGATGGCTTCAAAAATGGCTAAGGAGTTAGGCATAGAAACCAAAATGATAGATGGCAGACGAGTAACGGATGCCGACACGCTACGCACCGTAACAATGGTGTATGCAGGGTGGATTAATAAAAGTATAGTAGCATCACTTCAAGCCATTGGTTGCAATGCCATAGGCCTTTCAGGAGCAGATGCCAACACCATACCATCTGTTAGAAGATCACCTGAGCCAATAGATTTTGGCTACGTGGGTGATCCAAACCCCGACAAGCTGAATGTTGATTTTACATCCCTTTTGTTGGATAATGGCACTACGCCTGTGTTTTGTGCCATCACTCACGATGGCAACGGAGTGTTGCTCAACACCAATGCCGACACCATAGCATATACGCTGGCAGCGGCTCTATCCCAAAAGTATGACACTACACTCTATTATTGTTTCGAGAAAGAAGGATTGTTGCGCGACGTTGACAATCCCGACTCGCTAATTAAAACAATCACTAAAGATGAGGCAGAGGAACTAAAAGCCACAGGCGTAATAGCCGGCGGCATGATTCCAAAGATAGACAACTCCTTCAAGGCAATTGAAAAAGGAGTATCGGAGGTTGTAATTCTTCATGCCAAAAACTTATTAACAAAGCATGGAACCGTGCTGAAACAGTAGTTGCAATGATAGATTTATACTCAAAAAATGCTGTTGAAACACTTCGCAAACTAGTTTCTTTACAATCATTTTCGGGTGAGGAGGAGCTGAGAGTTGACTATGTTCTAGCTCTATTTGCCGCAAAGAATATTATACCCCAAAGAATTGGCAATAATCTTATCTTCAGGCAGTCGGTACATAGTAGCGATAAGCCAACGTTGATGCTCAATTCACATCTCGACACAGTAAAGCCCGCCAGCGGATACACTTTCAATCCCTTTGATCCCCCCATGTCTGACACACACATATGGGGGCTAGGTAGCAATGATGCAGGAGCAAGTGTGGTGTCGATGATGCAAACGTTTCTTCACTTCTATGATACAGAATTGCCATTCAACATATTATTGGCATTGTCAGCCGAAGAGGAAAACTCAGGGCCCGGAGGTATGACACACCTGTGGTCACAACTAGCCGATGAAGTTGATTTTGCCATAATTGGCGAACCCACACAAATGAAAGCTGCAATTGCAGAGCGTGGTTTGTTGGTAGTAGATGGCGAGGCCCAAGGCGTTAGCGGACATGCCGCACGCAATGAGGGTACAAATGCGCTATACATAGCTCTGGATGATATTCAGACCATTAGGTCAACCAAACTCGAGAAAGTATCACCCACCATGGGCGAGGTAAAGATGACCGTCACACAAATCAATGCCGGCACTCAGCACAATGTGGTGCCCGACAAGTGTAGCTTTGTGATAGATATCCGTCCTACTGACCAATATAATAATAGTGAGATAATGACTATTCTTCAATCCAAAGTAAAGAGCACACTCATAGCACGCAATTTAAAAAACAGAAGCTCAGCCACACCTCACAGTCATTTCATTATGAAGGCGATTGAGGAGCAGGGTATTGAGTCTTACGTATCGCCCACTACTTCCGATTGGATGAGGATTACATGCCCCGCTGTTAAAATGGGGCCCGGCGACTCTGCACGCTCGCATCAATCGGACGAATACATATTAATCGACGAAATAGGGCAGGGTATTGCAGGATATATTAAATTTGTAGAACAATTATCAAAAGTAATAGTATAGAATAATGGCAAAGATTTGGAGTAAAGGTTTAGACTCAGATAGGTTGGTTTCCGATTTCACAGTTGGCAACGACCGCGAACTAGATTTGAGATTGGCTAAGTATGACGTTGTTGGCTCAATGGCACATATCAAGATGTTGGTGTCTATAGGTCTTTTGCAGGCCGACGAAGAAGTTGTTCTTCGCAACGAGCTACAAAATATTTTAAAAGAAATAGAGCAGGGCAATTTCAAGCTGGATGATGATGCCGAAGATATACATTCGCAGGTTGAGGCAATGCTTATCGACAGCCTTGGCGAGATTGGAAAGAAAATACACTCAGGTCGTTCACGCAACGATCAGGTGTTGGTTGACCTGAAACTGTTTTTCAAAGATGCCATCAAAGAGATAAAAGACAATGCCATCAACCTGTTTGAATTACTGCAAACACTAAGCGAAAAGTATAAAGCGGTACTCATGCCCGGATACACACACGGACAAGTAGCAATGCCATCATCTTTCGGATTATGGTTTGGCGCATATGCTGAAGCATTAATTGATGATATGCACTTATTGCTGGCAGCATACAAAGTGGCCGATCAAAACCCACTTGGCTCTGCGGCAGGATATGGTAGTTCCTTTCCGTTGGATAGAGAAATGACAACTAAAGAATTGGGATTTGCACAAATGAGTTACAATGTGGTAGCAGCCCAAATGGGACGTGGCAAAACAGAACGAGCACTTGCCTTTGGCATAGCATCGTTTGCATCTACGCTCAATAAACTGGCTGTTGACAATTGTCACTACCTGTCATCCAACTTCGGATTTATTTCATACCCTGATAATCTCACAACGGGTTCAAGTATTATGCCGCACAAAAAGAACCCCGACGTTTGGGAGTTAATTCGTGCGCATAGCAATCGTCTGCAAAGCTTGCCCAACGAAATGGCACTAATGACAACCAATTTGCCACACGGATATCACAGAGATTTTCAATTGTTAAAAGAAAACTTGTTCCCTGCGCTTGAAGTGTTAAACTCGCTGTTCGAAATGACGCACTTTATGCTTAGTCACATCAGCGTCAATGAAAACATACTGCAAGATGATAAATATAAATATCTGTTCACAGTAGAGGAGGTTAACAACCGCGTATTGGCCGGAGTGCCTTTCCGCGAAGCATATCAGCAAGTGGGACATGAAGTCAATGAAGGAGTGTTTGAAAACAGCCACACTGTCAGTCACACCCACGCAGGCAGTATTGGTAACTTGTGCACCACACAGATTGCAGAAAAAATGAACGAAGTAGTAAGCCAAATTAAATAATAGCTTGCCCACACCATATAATATAGCCGCAGGCAGATACATCACGTATTAGTCTGCGGCTTTTTTAATACTTTTTTGCGACTTTTTCAACGCTCAGGCAAGCATAATAATTTACATGTCATTATGTTATAAATATTGCTCTTTTATTAGTACTTTTGTGGGAAATAAAAATAAAATGTTGTTTTCTACAGGATTCTTACTGGAAAACCAAAACAAATACTCAAAATGAATTTATTAAAAAAGATTATTGAAAGAGCAAAAGCGAATAAACAACGCATTGTTCTTCCCGAGGGCGTGGAAAAAAGGACTCTTCAGGCTGCAGATAGACTGATAGAGGACGGTGTAGCAGAGATTATCCTGATTGGTTCGGCCGATGAAATTTTGACATCAGCCAAAGACCTTGGGTTGGCTAATATTGAAAAGGCTACAATTGTTGACCCAACAAATCACCCCAAAAAACAAGAGTATGCAAACTTGTTCCATGAATTGCGCAAGAGCAAGGGAGTAACCCCTGAGCAAGCGCTTGCAACGGTTGAAAATCCCCTGTACCTTGCAGCACTAATGATTAAAAATGGCGATGCTGACGGAGAAATAGCAGGAGCACTAAACACCACAGGTGATGTGTTGCGTCCGGCACTTCAAATAATCAAAACTGCACCGGGCATTAATGTTGTTTCAGGTGCATTTGTGATGTTTACAGAAACAAAACAATATGGCGAAGACGGAATTCTTGTATTTGCCGATTGTGCAGTAATGCCAAATCCTAATGCAGAAGAATTGGCACAGATAGCTGTAGCATCAGCCCAAACGACCAAAAGCCTTGTGGGTGTTGACCCGCGTGTGGCAATGCTTAGCTTCTCTACCAAAGGAAGCGCCAAGCACGAAATGGTTGACAAAGTGGCAGAGGCAACACGCATAGCAAAAGAACTTGACCCAACATTAAAAATTGATGGAGAATTGCAAGCTGATGCCGCCCTTGTTCCATCCGTGGGCGAAAGCAAAGCACCCGGAAGTGAAATAGCAGGAAAAGCCAACGTGTTGGTATTCCCAACTCTTGAAGCCGGCAATATTGGCTACAAGCTAGTTCAAAGACTAGGCAATGCCGAAGCGGTAGGTCCTGTTCTTCAGGGTATGGCGGCACCGGTCAACGATCTTTCTCGCGGATGCTCGGCCGAAGATATTTACAATATGGTTGCCATCACAGCCAACCAGGCAATAGGAATGAAATCTAAATAAAAAATCATATAAATCAATGGGTAAAACAATAACAGAGCCAATAGAAAATTATGGCCTAAGCATTGACGTTGAGCGCAAAAACAAACCAATGTTCTCTACAATTGGTGTTGTGGGTGCAGGCAAAGAAGGACGAAACATTATCAACATGGCTGCTACTGCAGGTATGGATGTTGTCTTTTTGGAAGAGTCGCAAGAGCGAATTGATTATGTTCTTGGCGAGCTAAACAAAATTTTGGAGCAAAAGGTAACAAGCTGGGGGTTAACTCAGTCAGAGATGAGAGTAATACTTAACCGAGTTAAGCCAACGCTTGTATATGAAGACTTCAAAGGTTGTGACCTAGTAGTAGAGTGTACTCGTTACTCAGAGAGCGGACGCAGAAGCACACCCGTTCGTAAAGGAATCTTCAAAAAGCTAGAAGAAATTCTTGATGAGGATGCTATCATAGCAACTAATGGATCCACTGTTATTATCAGTGAGCTTGCAGCAGATCTTGATCACAAAGATCGTTGCGTAAGCCTTTACTTCCCTGTTTCACACCCCGATGCAAAAATCCTGGAGATTGTGAGCGGTATGTACACCTCAGAAGAAGTGTATAGCAAAATGGAAGTATTCTCACAACTTATCAATTACAAGCCACACCGCATCAACGAAAGCAACGGTAATGTCAGCCTTCGTCTTCTTGTAGTAATGCTAAATGAAGCTTGTCAAATGTTGTTAGAGAGAGTATCGTCAATGGAAAGCATCGAAGAAACATTCACCATCATCTACGGACAAAGATATGGTATCTTCCGTGTAGCAGACATTGTGGGTATCGAAAGATTAGTAACACTAATGGAAGCAATGTTCAACGACTTTGGCGAGAAAAACTACAAGCCAAATCCATTATTGTGGAAACTATATCGTTCAAACCAACTTGGCGTTCGTTCGGGCAAAGGATTTTATATTTATGACGAACAAGGTAACCCAACAGGTCCTAACAAATCAATACTAAATTAAGGAGGAATAAGAAATGAATATATTAGTTTTAAACTGTGGAAGTTCATCCATAAAATATAAGCTTTTCGAAATGGAAAGCAAAGAAGTTATTGCTCAGGGAGGTATTGAGAAGATTGGAATGAAAGGATCTTTCCTTAAAGCAACATTACCAAATGGCGATAAACTAATGCTAGAAGGAGAAGTGCTAGAGCACCGTGCAGGTATCGAATATATCTTGGGCGTATTGCTTAGCAAAGAGCACGGCTGCATCAAATCACTTGATGAAATTCAGGCAGTAGGTCACCGTGTAGTTCATGGTGGTGAGTACTTCAACGAGAGTGTGCTAATCAACGATGAGGTTATTCAAAGCCTTATCGACTGTATCGAGCTAGCACCACTTCACAATCCACCAAACCTAAAAGGTATCTACGCAATTCAAGAGCTAATGCCAACTACTCCACAAGTGGCAGTATTCGACACAGCGTTCCACCAAACAATGCCCGAACATGCCTACATGTACGGTATTCCACACTCGCTTTACGAAAAATATGGCATCCGTCGCTATGGTTTCCACGGCACTAGCCACAGATACGTATCCAAGCGTGTATGTGAATTCTTAGATGTTCCGTTCGAAGAGCAACGCATCATCACTGCCCACATTGGTAATGGTGGTTCGGTAACGGCAATCAAAAACGGAGAGTCTATTGACACTAGCATGGGTATGACACCCGTTGAGGGCCTAATCATGGGAACCCGTTCGGGAGACGTTGACCCGGGTGTTGTTTCATTTATTATGGAGAAAGAACACATGGGCACACAAGGCATTTCTACTTTGTTGAACAAATTCTCAGGCATATTAGGTGTATCAGGAATCTCATCCGATATGCGTGAAATTGAGGATGGATACTTCAATGGCAACGAGCGCGCCGTGCTTGCAATGGATATGTACAACTATCGCATAAAGAAATTTGTTGGTGCATACACCGCTGCTCTTGGTGGTTTAGATATTCTTGTATTCACAGGAGGTGTTGGCGAAAACCAAGCTCTTACTCGCGAATATGTATGTAAGAATATGGAATACATGGGCATCGAGCTTGATGAGGAGCTAAACAACTCAGTGCGTGCCAAAGAGATTGTTATCAGCAAGCCCACATCAAAAGTTAAAGTACTTATCATCCCAACTGACGAAGAGCTAACCATTGCTCAGGATACACTGGAGATATTGAGCGCAAAGAATTAGTAGAGTAGAGTAGGGTAGTACCCTCATTATTTATCAGAATATATATAATAGGTAGTGCAGAATGGTGCGCTACCTATTTTTTTATACCTACTTATTCCCCTTCGCTCTATTATGCGTCTTGCACAGCATTTGGCAATTGCTTGAGTCAGTAGCACCACCCTTACTTCACACAGCCCTAGCGTCAATTGCCAAAATTATTGGACACACTTCCCCCAAAACCACCTCACTAAATCACTGCCGGACTCTTCTACAGCATCCAGCTTAAACATAAGAGCCTCGGCCATATCAATTACTTCGTTAAAGGATTGTTGCTC
>CAZSKF010000028.1:0-9950 GCA_964607405.1 uncultured Proteiniphilum sp.
TTTTGATTGAACCGGGTGATGCAAAATGGAAAGATATAAATGGTGATGGTGTAATTGATAACTTTGACCAAGTGGTAATAGGTAACACAACTCCACGCTGGACAGGTGGTTTCAATACTACATTCAACTACAAACAGTTCTCACTATACGGACGTTTTGACTTTGGTTTAGGATTCTGGACATATGATCAAGCAAGACCTTGGTTCTTGGGTGCTATGCAAGGTACTTACAATACTACAACCGACGTGTTTGATACTTGGACTCCTGAAAATGTGAATGCTAAGTTTCCAAGATACGTATGGGCTGACCAATTGGGAACAGGAAACGTAAACAGAACGTCAACTTTGTTTGCTCATAGAGGTGATTATTTAGCATTTAGAGAATTATCTTTGGCATATACATTGCCATCATCTATTGCTGAAAAACTTAAAATGCAAAACTTGAATGTTTCGGTAACAGGACAAAACTTAGGCTATTTGAAAACAGCTCCGGTGCCAAACCCTGAGCGTGCTTATGGTGGTGGTGTGGCTCATGGTACAGGATATGGACTGCCACGTACTTTCCTTTTCGGAATTAACTTAACATTTTAATTGATAAGAATTATAATTATGAAAATAAATAAATTAACAATATTATCAGCTGTATTTTCACTATTGTTTTTGACGGTGAATACATCATGTAGTGACTTGTTAGATTTGGCGCCACTAGATCATTATGGTAGCGAATCTTACTGGAAGACTGAGGCTCATGCCACTGGATATATTGATGGAATACATAAGCACTTGCGTGATGCTTCATGGCAACACACTATCACATTTGGTGAATTGAGAGGTGGACATTATATTTCAGGAACTTCAGGTGATGGTTCTTCTGTTTCGGCAGGATCTATTATTCAGCAAAACTTTGATGCTAATAATACAGGTGTTTCTAAGTTTGGAGACCTTTATGGTAGAATTACAAACTGTAACTTGTTTATTGCTCGTGTAACTGATGCAGATTACATTGCTGAAGCAAAAAGAGATTATTATCTGGGAATGGTTTATGGTATTCGTGCTTTTTACTTCTTTGATCTTTACAGAGTATATGGAGGTGTTCCTTTAAGAACAGGTGTTGAGGTTATTGATGGCGAACTAGACCCAACTAAATTGTATATGCCTCGTGCAAAAGCATCAGAAGTGATGACTCAAATCAAAGATGACTTGAAAAAGTCATTAGAATATTTTGGAAGCGTAAATGACTTCAACCCATACGCATTAGGTAAGAAAGCTTATTGGAATAAAGCGGCAACAGAAGCATTAGCCGCTGATGTTTATTTGTGGAATTCAAAAGTTTCGATAGGTGACAATGCAGCAAACACAGCAGACTTGACTGTAGCTAAAACTCATCTTCTGAACTTGGTTAACAACTATGGCCTAAAACTAGAATCAGATTTTGCAAGAGTGCATGATGCAACTAATAAGGCAAATGATGAAATCATCTTTGCAGTAAGATTTTTGGAAGGAGAAGCTACTAACGCTGTGAATCAATATATTTATAATGTTGGAACAGGTAGTACTAACAATAATGCATTCCTTGAAGATGGTTCACCATTCAGCGATCCATTGAAGGTAGCGGGTGCTTCGTCAGTACAACGTTATGAATACACTAAAGAATTCTTTGACATCTTTGATAAGAAAGACTTGAGACGCAATGCTACATTCTTGCCAGCATATAATAAAGATGAAGACGGAAACTTAGTTTACCGTGGTAATTCAGTGAAGAAGAATATTGGTTATATCAACTCCAACGGACTTAGAACTTGGGTAGGTGATTTTGTTATCTATAGATTACCATGGGTATATCTATCACTGGCTGAAGTAGCAAATATGGAAAATGATAACGCAGGTGTTGAGAAGTATATCAATATGGTAAGAGAGCGTGCTTATGGTGAAAATTGGGCACCTGAGTTTGAGTTTACCGCAGGAGATTTCACAACTAATGAGTTGGCAATTCTTAGAGAAAAAGATAAAGAATTTGTACAAGAGGGTCAAAGATGGTGGGATGTGCTTCGTATGACTTTAACTAAAGGTGGAAAGCACCTAGTGTTTACACCTGAAGGAGGTTTTGATGGAAATCCTATTTTGAAAGAGACTGAATCTCATAAAGTATTGTGGCCGCTTGATAAAGGATTGTTAGATAATGACGATGCTTTAGAGCAAACTCCGGGATACGAAAATTAAAATAGCAATATTGAATCTTATTACAAAGTGGTGGATATTTTTCCATCACTTTGTAGTATTTACTATAATCTAGCCGAACCTATTATTTTGAATAAACACAACTATCTTTACTTCTTTATTTTTTAATTAAATGTTTTCAGATATGAAAAAGATATTATTGTTAAGCTTTATGGTGATGTTCTTGGGCACAGCCTTTGCACAAGAAACAAAATACTCTACTTTTTATTATCAACGTGAAACTCTTTTTAAGCAGTTGCCCATTGATAGCACCGATATAGTTTTTCTTGGTAATAGTATTACTAACGGTGCTGAATGGCATGAGATATTTAAAAACCCAAACCTGAAAAATCGAGGAATAAGCGGGGATATTTGTCAAGGTGTATATGACAGACTTGAGACAATTACCGCAGGAAAACCAAACAAAATATTTTTAATGATCGGCATAAATGACATTTCACGTGGTACCTCTTTAGACTCTATTGCTAATGGAGTGGGGAAGATAGTGGATAAAATTATGGACGACTCACCAAATACAAAAATATACATTCAAAGTGTATTACCTTTGAACGACGAAACTGGTATGTTTGACGGACATACAAAAAGACATGCAGAAATACCATGTCTTAATAAAAAGCTAGAAGTGCTTGCGGAATCTAAGAATGCTACTTACGTAGATTTATATTCACATTTTATTATTCCTGAAACTACCAAAATAGATTTGAAATATACAAATGATGGATTACATCTATTAGGCGAAGGTTATGTGAAATGGGCGGAAATAATAAATCCTCTTGTAAACGAGTAGGTTTATGAAAATAAAAATTGTAGCAATTATATCTTTAATTACCTGGTTTGCAGGTTTTCATTATTCACAGGCTTCTCCTATAAAAGTTGCGTGTGTGGGAAACTCTGTAACGTTTGGTGCAGGTATTGCAAAAGTAGAAGATAACTACCCATCGCAATTGCAAAGAATGCTGGGTGATGACTATATGGTTGGAAATTTTGGACATAGTGGTGCTACTCTTTTAAATAATGGATACAAGCCTTATCAAAACCTACCTGAATATAAGGATGCATTGCTTTTTAATCCTGACATTGTTATAATTCATCTTGGACTGAATGATACCGATCCTCGAAACTGGCCTTATTATCGAGATGAGTTTGTAAGTGATTATACTGCTTTGATAGATTCTTTTAGAACAGTAAATCCTGAGGCCGAAATAAAAATTTGTAGGATGACTCCTATATTTCCGCAACATAGAAGATTTAAGTCTAGCACGAGAGATTGGTACTGGCAAATTCAGGATGCAATTGATGTTGTGGCAAAGATCAATAAGTTAGATTTAATTGATTTGAATACTCCATTATATAACAGGCCAGACCTTTTTCCGGATGCATTACATCCAACAAAAGATGGAGCTACAATTATTGCCGAAAAGATTTATGGACATATTACCAAAGACTTTGGAGGGCTAAAAATACCCAACTTCTTTACAAGTAATATGGTTATACAAAGAAACGAACCTATTGTTTTTTGGGGTACTGCTAATGCAGCTTCTTCTGTTGAGATAAACTTTGATGGTCAACAAAAAAGCATTATAGCTAAAAATGACGGATCGTGGGAGATCGATTTTCCTCCTATGAAAGCCGGAGGACCTTATAGTGCAATTATAACCAGTGAAGGCTCTACTTTTGAATTAAAAAATATTCTTATTGGAGATGTATGGATTTGCTCCGGACAGTCTAATATGGAGTTTAAGCTAAAAGATGCATCAACAGCATATGAGGATATAAAATCAGCAAATTATCCTGAGATAAGACTATTAAATATGCAGCCTATTGCATATACCAATAATTCATCTTGGGAAGCGGATGTTTTGTCTAAAGTAAATAGCTTGGAATATTTGAGTACAGATGAATGGGAAGAATGTACATCTGAGTCTGCTCGGAATTTTTCTGCTATAGCCTATCATTTTGGAAAGACTGTGTATGAAAATACTGATATTCCTTTAGGTTTGATTTTGAATGCAGTTGGAGGTTCTCCTACTGAATCTTGGATAGAGAGATATTCAATTGAACACCACGACCGTTTGGTTGATATGTTTATTAATTGGGGTGGAAATGATTTTATTCATCCTTGGGTAAGATCAAGAGCTGCTCTGAATATCCAACTAGGTGACAATAAAGTTCAGCAACATCCATACCACCCTTCATATATGTATAGTGCGTCGATTCAGAGCCTATCTAATTTTCCTATCACGGGTGCTATTTGGTATCAGGGAGAATCAAATGAACAAAATGTAGAGCTGCATGAAGTGGTTTTTGAAGAATTGATAAGCAGTTGGCGAAGAGTATGGAATAAAGACTTTCCATTTTACTTTGTACAACTTTCAGGTATGGGAGTAGGTCGAGAAACATGGGGGCATTTTAGAGATAGCCAAAGAAGGTTGTCTCAATCTATTCCTAATGTTGGTATGGCTGTGTCGTTTGATATGGGCGACAGGGCCGATGTTCATCCTAAAAATAAAAAACCAATAGGTGAAAGATTGGCACTTAAAGCTTTGCATGATACATATGGAATTAAGGATATTATTCATTCAGGTCCCGATTTTAAATATGCAAAACTAGATGATAGTGTGGTAATAGTTCATTTTGACTTTTCGTCTGGTTTGTCAACTTCAGATAATATGGAAGTGAGGGGATTTGAAATTGCAGAACATCCGGGGGTGTATTACCCTGCTGATGCCAAAATTGTAGGGGAAACAGTTGTAGTAACATGTGATGAAACAATTAAGCCCCGATACATACGTTATGGGTGGAAGTCGTATAGTGATGCGAACTTGATTAATCAAGCAAATTTGCCATCATCAACCTTTTCCGCACAAGTAGAATAAACTATACGTTTTACTTTGAGCATAATATTAATAAATTATTGACAATATTGAAATTAAAATAAAAAACTAAAAATTATGAAATTCGAAAAAATTAATGGACTTATAAATGCACCATTTACTCCTTTTGATAAGAATGGTGAGGTTAACTTGAAACCAATTGAAGCGTATGCTAAGATGTTGCAAAAAAATGGATTGCAAGGTGTTTTTATTAATGGATCATCTGGTGAAGGATACATGCTTACTGAAGAGGAGCGTATTATGCTTGCTGAAGAATGGATGAGAGTTTCACCAAAGGACTTTAAAGTGATTGTGCATGTGGGTAGCACTTGCGTAAAACAAAGCCACAAGCTAGCCAAACATGCACAAGAGATTGGCGCATTTGGCGTTGGTGCTATGGCTTCGCCCTTTCCTAAAGCCGGACGCGTTGAAGAGCTTGTAAAATACTGTGAAGAAATAGCAAGTGGAGCTCCTGATTTGCCATTTTATTTTTACCACATTCCGGCATTGAGTGGCGTGTTCTTGCCTATGTTGCCATTCTTGGAAGCAGTAGATGGACGTATCCCTAACTTTGCAGGTATCAAATACACCTTCGAAAGTATTTATGAGTATAATCAATGTATGCTGTATAAAGATGGGAAGTTTGATATGCTTCATGGTCAGGACGAAACTATTTTGCCCGCATTGGCAATGGGTGGTGCAAAAGGAGGAATTGGCGGAACTACAAACTATAATGGTCGCGAGTTGGTAGGTATTATTGACGCATGGAAGAATGGTGACTTAGAAACAGCTAGAGAAAAACAAAACTTCTCTCAGGATGTGATTAATGTTATTGTAAACTATCGCGGAAATATTGTAGGTGGAAAGCGTATTATGAAATTAATCGGTTTAGACTTGGGAGAAAACCGCACACCATTCCGCAATATGACGGATGCCGAAGAGGCTTCTATGAAAAAAGAGCTTGAAGCTATAAACTTCTTTGAGCGTTGTAATCAGTTTTAATATTCCAATAATTAATTTATATTTGAAAAAATGCTTTCGTTAGAAAATAAAAAATATATTGAACTTTGGGCCGATCGATATAAAAAGGATCTGGTGGAAGACATTCTTCCCTTTTGGCTAAAATATGGGCTTGATAAAGTCAATGGTGGTTTTTATACAAGTGTAGATCGAGATGGCTCACTTATGGATACTACTAAATCAGTGTGGTTTCAAGGTAGAGCCGGATTTATTTTTGCTTATGCATATAATGAAATAGAGCAACGCCCTGAATATCTTGAAGCGGCTAAATCAGCAATTGCTTTTATTGAAAAATACTGTATCGATTCAGATGGCAGAATGTTTTTTGAAATAACTGCCGATGGAACACCTTTGCGTAAGCGTCGCTATCTGTTTTCAGAAACATTTGCAGCTATTGCAATGTCTGAATACTCTATAGCGTCGGGTGAAAAGGAATATGCTGAAAAGGCACTTAACCTCTTCAAGCTAGTTCAAAGATATAGTGAAACTCCGGGGCTTACTCCATCTAAGTATTTAGATACACTTCCGATGCACGGGCACTCGCTTCCTATGATCTTAATTAATACAGCTTCAAGAATTAGAAAAGCTATTCAAGACCCTGCGTTGGATGCACAAATAACTAAATCTATAGATGCGATAGTTAATTTGCATATGAAGCCTGAGTTTGAAGCATTGCTTGAAGTTGTAGGTGAAAACGGTGAGCTTATCGATACAGGCATGGGGCGTACAATCAATCCCGGTCATTGTATCGAAACATCTTGGTTTATAATGGCTGAGGCCGAGCATCAAAATTGGAATAAAGAATTGGTGGAACATGCTACAACTATTTTTGATTGGTCTTGGAAATGGGGATGGGACGAAGAGTTTGGTGGAATAATTAACTTCCGTGACTGTAAAAACTTCCCTCATCAGGATTATTCGCAAGACATGAAATTTTGGTGGCCACAAAATGAAACAATAATAGCAACTCTTTATGCATATCTTGCCACTAAAGATGAAAGCTACCTGGAGAAGCATCGCTTGATTAACGAATGGACTTACAAACATTTCCCAGATCAGGAATTTGGAGAATGGTATGGCTACTTGCATAGAGATGGTTCTGTGGCGCAACCAGCCAAAGGTAATTTGTTTAAAGGTCCTTTTCATATTCCTCGCATGATGATTATTGCCCATCAATTATGCAAGGCTATTTTAGAAGAAGATAAATAATAAAAAATTTCGTTGTATTGAATATTCCTCCGTCAAAAGCGAAGGAGGAGTATTCATTAACGAAATATCCTAACCTCCTATTAAATTATGCATAAACTTATTCTTACAACATGTGCTTTGATTTGTGCCGGGCTGATTAATGCAAGTGCGTTTCAAAGAGATACCACAAAGATGTCTCCCAAAGTTGTGGGTGTACCACCTAGCGATGCTTATATTGGCTTATCTCAGTTAGAAGACGGGGAGATACGCCACTATAATTATGGCGAACAGGCTGAGCCTGGTAGTTTTTATCTTTCTAGTAAAGATAAAGGGTTTACATGGAATAAGGTGAATACGCCAAAAGATATTCCGTTTGCAGATATTCAAAGTCCCAAATCGGGCGAGTATCTCAGGCTAATATCAGCACCCGGAATGGGAACTTATGCAATTAGAACAGTTGGAGGATTGAATGGTGGCAGAGAGTTGATAAAAGTTTCTGACAAAATGGGAATAATGATCAAGCCACCCGTCTTTATAAATAATGGAAATAGGATAGTGGTTGCAGCCCATTATGGTTTGCAGCACGGACTGCCTAGAGCATGTTTTACATATGTTTCTGATGATGATGGAAAAACATGGCAACAATCTTCACTTGTAACCACCCCCGATCATCAAGGAGGTGGATTTCATGATGGCATTAGATGGAATCATGGTGCTGCCGAACCCACCGTTGTTGAGCTAAGTGATGGAAAACTATGGATGATTATCCGCACTTCTCAGGATTATCATTATCAATCATTTTCTGATGATGGAGGTTTGACATGGAGTGAGTCCACGCCTTCTCCTTTTTATGGAACCATTACAATGCCTACAATTGGGAAGCTGAGAGATGGACGCTTAATATTCTTATGGTCCAACACTACACCACTGCCTGAAATTAATAATACTAATGGTGTATGGGATGATGTTTTCACTAATAGAAATGCTATACATGCTGCTATATCAGAAGATGATGGTAAGACATGGATAGGGTTTCGTGAACTATATTTAGATCCCAGACGAAACGCATCTGACTTTGGAGATACAAAAGGTATTGACAAAAGTGTTCATCAGAGCCAGTTTGTTGAGACTGATCCGGGACGTCTGTTGGTTTCCTTAGGTCAGCATCCCTTGCATAGGGCTATGGTGATGTTTGACGTTGACTGGCTTTATGAAACAGAACGTTATTGTGATTTTTCTGATGGATTAGACCAGTGGAGCGTGTTTAATTATTATAAAGGCATTGTTGGGCATTGTGGATATAACAGAACAGAAGGCTGCGCAGTCAATGATAATAATACTTTGGAAATCAAATATATTGATAATGACTCATTATTATCATCACGCCGCGGAGCTGTTTGGAACTTCCCTGCATTTCACAAAGGTGAATTTTCTGCTTCAATCAGATTTAATAATCTGAATTCTAATGCAAAACTATTGCTTAATGACAGATGGTTTAATCCCACTGACACAGTTGCCGAATACTATGCACCCTATGTTATATCTCTAAATCCTAAGAAGCTGAAAATAAGGGATAACAAATCTCATATAATAACAGTGAAATGGGATTTGGATTCTAAGAATTCACAAGCAGTTGTTTTTGTAGATAATAAAAAACGCATGTCTATTCCTCTATCCAATGAGTCAGTTCACGGATTGTCATACTCTCACTTTATTAGTGATGACAGTGTAGATGATGCAGGATACCTAATAGAGTGGGTGAAAGCCAAGAAGAATTAATATTAAACAGAAAACAAAACTTGAAATGAAGCAATTACTATCTCTAAAACTAATTATTGTATTTCTGATAATAATGCCTGCAAGCGTATTGTCGCAGGTAGTATTGTTGCCCAAGCCACAACATGTGGAATGGCTAGCGGCAAATCCATATGTATTAGGCTCAGAAACAATAAATAGTAATGATATTAAAATTACAATTGTAGATCAAATACCCGAAGCAGTAATAAATCAAAATGAAGCATACGCATTGTCGGTTTCAAGTAGTGGCATAGAAGTAACAGCTACAACAAATGCCGGCGTATATTGGGCACAAAAAACACTTGAACAATTAATAACAAAAGATAAATCAGGAACTGCATCTATTCCTGCGTGTCACATTGTTGATTATCCTGCATTTAGGATCAGGGGTTTTATGCATGATGTGGGCAGGAGTTTCATTTCAGTTGAGGAGATAAAGAAGCATATTGCATTATTATCTAAATTCAAAATTAATGTGTTTCATTGGCATCTCACCGAGAATCAAGGGTGGAGGCTGGAAAGTAAAAGGTATCCTGAACTAAACGAATATGATAGCTTTGAACGCTTACATGAAAAATACTACACCATAGATGATGCCCATGAAATTGCCGAATGGTGCGAAAAACATAATATGCTCTTAATACCCGAAATAGATATGCCGGGCCATAGTGCAGCATTTGTTAGAGCTACGGGAGTTGATATGCAATCAGAAAAGGGAATGGAAATCATTAAAAACCTTATGGATGAAATTTGTACCGAGGTGTTCCCTGATGTGCCATATATACATATTGGAACTGATGAGGTGCAATTCACAAATCCATCATTTGTTCCTGAG
>CAZSKF010000028.1:10050-14035 GCA_964607405.1 uncultured Proteiniphilum sp.
TGTTTGGGCTAATCAGCACACAGTTAAAAGCAATGAGATACCACTGCTTAACGAAAATGCCGCCGCTAGAGAGCCTATTAAGGTCAACCTTAAGAAGGGATGGAACAAAGTTCTGCTAAAACTTCCCGTTGCAGGATTTACTTCTCAGGCAGTTAGACTTGAAAAGTGGATGTTTACATTTGTATTTGTTACTCCTGATGGAAGAAACGAAGTTGACAATTTAACTTATAACCCGTACAAGAAAAAATAGATTGAATATATAAATATAAAGTAAATGAATAATAAACTCAGAATAACAATAGGTTTACTGTCATTTGTTCTACTGATTGGAATAATCTCTTGTAATTCTCAAAAAGAACACAAAATGAAACTGGAATGGTCTAAATTATCAACAAGAGGCTTAAATGACAATCTTGCAAAGGGTGTCTCTGCTTCTTATTCAGCACTGATAAACGGAAATATTATTGTTGCAGGCGGTGCTAACTTTCCCGACAAGCTTGGCTTTGAGGGTGGCTCCAAAGCATTTTATGATGAAATAATGATATACAACCAAGCTGAAGAGTCATGGAAGCAAATAGGTACATTGCCTAAAAAATCAGCATACGGAGTTTCGGTTGTTGTTAGAGACGGAGCCTATTGGATTGGAGGTAATACTGATTCAGAATCTTTGAGTGATGTGTATCTCATAACGTTGAATGACGACGAAACTATTAATATGGATAGTGTAACATCGCTTCCGACTACAATGGATAATTTTGCAGGATGTGAAATTAATAACAAGCTCTTTGTTGCAGGAGGTGTTGTTGATGGAAAACCATCAAACAGTATGTTTATGTTGGATATTGAAGCAGGAACTGACTGGCAGAAACTTCCTGATTATCCGGGTATTGCCCGTGTGCAGCCTGTAATGTCAGCGCTTAATATTGATGGAAACGAATATATTTATTTATTAGGAGGCTTTTTTGGAGGTGATGCACATAATGATCCTTCAATGCTAATAGATGTTTTGAGATATGATGTTGCAGCTCAGCAATGGGAAGTAGTAGGTTCGAAAACTGACAATGAGAGACCCTTTTCTTTGGGAGGCGCTACAGCTATGTCGTATGATAATAGATATATTGTTTGTTTTGGTGGAGTAAACCATGATGTGTTTCTTGATGCCATTACTACTCAATACAATATTGGCAACGATGAGTCTCTGACACCTGAGGAGAAGAAAGATAAAAACCTTGAGTTCTCCAAGCATTATATGACTCAACCTATCGAGTATTATAATTTCAATAAAGAATGCAGAGTGTTTGATGCTTATGATGCCTCTTGGAAAACTATTGAGGTTGCAGAAGATTTCGCACGAGCCGGAGCCACATTAGTATTTAATTATGATATGTTTTACCTGGTTCAAGGTGAATTAAAACCGGGAGTTCGTTCTCCGCTAACCTTTAAGGGCAAGATAGGATACAAATAAACAACTAAGAAAATAATAACAGACATAAAACAAATTTTAAAATGAGAAACAGTAAAGCTTACCCGTGGATAGTAGTTGGATTGTTATGGATAGTTGCCTTGCTCAATTATCTTGACAGACAAATGTTATCAACGATGCAGGCCTCCATGCAAATGGATATTAAAGAGCTGGCAATTGCAGAAAACTTTGGACGAGTAATGGGTATATTCCTGTTAATATATGGATTAATGAGCCCTGTTGCCGGAATAATTGCGGACCGAGTAAATAGAAAATGGCTGATAGTAGGAAGTCTTTTTGTTTGGTCAGCCGTAACCTATGGTATGGGATATGCCGAAACCTTTCAACAGGTATATTGGCTACGTGCTTTGATGGGAGTTAGTGAAGCGCTATATCTACCCACCGGCCTTGCCATGATTGCAGATTATCATACATCCAAAACAAGATCACTGGCAATTGGCATTCATATGTCGGGTCTTTATACAGGACAAGCATTGGGTGGATTTGGTGCAACCATTGCAGCTAATTATACATGGCACACAGTATTTCATTGGTTTGGCATTGTTGGAATAGTTTATGCCATATTACTTATATTCCTACTATTTGATAAGGAAGGTCATGCAGGAACCAAAACAGCTAGTCTTGACAAGAAACTTGCCACAAATCCTACAGCACCCAAAGAGTCAGTATTAAAACCATTTGGCTTAGTTCTCGGAACAATATCATTCTGGGTTATGCTATTCTATTTTATGGCACCAAGCTTCCCGGGTTGGGCTACTAAGAACTGGCTACCTACTCTTTTCTCCGAAAACCTAGGACTTGAAATGGCTAAGGCAGGCCCATTAGCTACAATCTCTATTGCTATAGCATCATTTATAGGGGTATTAATTGGTGGACCAATGTCAGACAGATGGGTACAGAAAAATATAAAAGGCAGAATATACACAAGTGCTATTGGATTAAGTTTAACCATTCCATCATTAGTGTTATTGGGGTTAGGGCACACATACTTTGCATTAATTGGTGCAGCTATGTTGTTCGGAATAGGATTTGGAATGTTCGATACAAATAACATGCCGATTCTGACTCAAATAGTTCCTCAAAGAGCCCGAGCCACTGCATATGGTATTATGAACATGGTTGGTGTATTTGCCGGGTACTCTATTACTCTTATTTTAGGAAGCTCTACAGACGCAGGCAGCCTTGGTGAAGATTTCAGCAAACTTGCAATAGTTGTTTTGATAGCTGTAGTAATGATGTTGTTATTCATTAAGCCAAAGCCAGAACTAACGTACGGTGATGATTAATAATCTCCGTTGACACCTTATTATTACAAATCCCTCTCATATTCATTACTGTAATTTGAGAGGGATTTATTTTTAAGTTGATTTTTTAAACTCTACCTTGCTTTATCTCTTCTACCACTTCAGGATTTAAAAGAGTGGATATATCTCCAAAATCTGATAATTCATTTTCTGCAATCTTTCTAAGTATTCTACGCATTATCTTGCCCGAGCGTGTTTTGGGCAGTCCGCTAACAAACTGAACCTTATCAAGCTTGGCAATAGGTCCTATCTGGTCAGATATCAATTGGTTTATTTCCCTTATCAGATTGTTTTTGTCCCTCCATTCACCAGACTCCTTTAATACCACATAGCCATAAAGACCGTTACCCTTCACATCGTGAGGGAATCCAACAATAGCATTTTCAGCAATAAATTGATGCTCATTAATAGCATCTTCAATAGGAGCAGTTCCCAGATTGTGTCCCGATACTATAATCACGTCATCCACCCTGCCTGTTATTCTGTAATATCCCACTTCATCACGCAGAGCACCGTCACCCGAAAAATATTTTCCTGGGAAAGTATTGAAATAAGTATCAATAAATCTCTGATGATCTCCCCAAATTGTACGTGCTATACCCGGCCATGGCATTTCAATGCAAAGGTTGCCAATTTTTTGATTCACCTCAATTTCATTTCTTAATTCATCCATCAATACAGGCTTTATGCCCGGCAAGGGCAATGATGCATATGTAGGTTTTGTAGGTGTCACAAACGGTATGGCAGATATAATAACTCCGCCGGTCTCCGTTTGCCACCATGTATCCACCAGCGGACACCGTTTATTGCCAACATGGTCGTTATACCAATGCCACGCCTCCTCATTTATGGGTTCCCCAACAGATCCAATAACCTTCAAAGAGTCTAGCTTGAAGTTCTGAATATATTCAATCTTCTCTTTTGCCAAAGATCTGATAGCAGTTGGCGCTGTGTAAAATTGGTTTACGTTATGCTTCTTAATTACCTCCCAAAACCTGCTATGTGTAGGATATGAAGGAATACCTTCAAACATTAAAGTGGTGGCACCATTTAGTAGCGGACCATAAAGTATGTATGAGTGGCCCGTTATCCACCCAACATCAGCTGTACACCAATATACATCATCATCCTCATAATTAAATACGTTCTTGAATGTAAATGCTGTGTAAACCATATACCCTGCAGTTGTATGTAACAT
>CAZSKF010000028.1:14135-20633 GCA_964607405.1 uncultured Proteiniphilum sp.
CCTCTAAAACCACCATCCGAAGTAATAAGCATTTTGCAAGTGCTGTCGTTAATTCTGGCCGAAAGTGCAGTAGAAGAAAACCCGGCAAACACCACAGAGTGTATTGCACCAATTCGGGCACATGCCAATATACTAAAGGCAAGCTCAGGAATCATGGGCAGATATATACAAACTCTATCACCCTTTTCAATACCCTGTTCTCTCAACACGTTAGTCATTTTCGAAACCTCGCTATACAATTGTGAGTATGTGTATTGTCTCGATTCTTCGTTTGGATCATTAGGTTCGAAGATAATAGCCGGTTTATCTCCCTTATTTGCAAGATGACGGTCAATGCAGTTTTTTGTGATATTTACTTTCGCATTTCTAAACCAGGTAAATTCAGCTTTTTGCATATCATACTCTAGCACTTTGTCCCATTTCTGATACCAAGTGAAGTTGTTTTCTGCAATTTTGCCCCAAAACTTCTTTGGATTGTTAATTGATCGGCGATAAACCTTAAAATACTGCTCTAGAGATTTAATTGAATAACTGCTCATAATTAACTTGTTGTTTTTATGTGAATTTAAAATGTTACATGTGTTTTATGTGATATATTGATACTATTATCTTGGTTATTATTACAAACAGTAAATATCTTTAATTGTTTACTATCATATAATAAAAAAGCGATAACTCAAATTTTGAGCTATCGCTTATGCATATATTGTTGATTAATGAAACTAATTAATCAAACATCTTTTTGAATTTGTTGAAGATGCTCTTCTTTGCTGACTCAGAAGGAGCAAAGTTCTCTGACTTATTCAATTCCTCTATCTTTTTCTTTTCAGAAGAACTTAATTTCTCAGGAACATAAACATTCACATTTATCAATTCATCACCTGTACCAAAGCCATTGATGGAGGGAAGTCCCTTGTTTCTTAGTCTCAATACCTTTCCCGGCTGTGTTCCCGGTTCTATTTTAACCTTTGCCACGCCCTCTATTGTAGGCACTTCCACTGATCCCCCCAGCGCAGCTGTAGGGAAACTGATAAACAAATTATATATCACATCATTGTGATCGCGAATTAGGTTTGGATCCTCTTCCTCCTCCACTAATATTAGCAAGTCACCATTCACACCACCTCTTCTGGCAGCATTTCCTTTGCCCGACATGGATAGTTGCATTCCTTCTTCCACTCCTGCAGGAATTCTGATGTTGATAATCTCCTCCTCTTGCACTATTCCTTCACCGCTACAATGATTACATTTTGTAGTAATAGTTTTTCCTTCACCATTACATGTAGGACAAGTAGCCGTGGTTTGCATTTGTCCCAAAATAGTGTTTGAAACTCTGGTTACCATTCCCGAACCATTACAAGTTCCACAGGTTGTTAGAGCAGTTCCGTCTTCTGCACCGTTACCGGTACAGTGATAACAGCTTACACTCTTCTTTACCTTGATTTTTTTCTCTACACCATTCAGAACATCCTTCAAGTTCAGTTTTACCTTCACTCTCAGGTCAGAGCCTCTATTGGCACGGCGCGAGCGTCCACCCCCGCCAAAACCACCAAATCCTCCGAAGCCACCAAAGTGTCCGCCAAATATATCACCAAACTGAGAGAATATGTCATCCATCGACATACCACCACCAAATCCGCCACCTGCTGCGCCGCCCATACCCGCATGACCAAATTGATCATATCTGGCACGTTTGTTATCATCGCTCAACACCTCATAAGCCTCGGCAGCTTCTTTAAACTTCTCTTCAGCTTCGGCATTATCAGGATTCTTATCCGGGTGATATTTAATAGCTTTTTTTCTGTATGCTTTCTTTATCTCATCAGCAGAGGCACCTTTTGCTACCCCTAAAACTTCATAATAATCTCTTTTCTCTGCCATTTTATTCGCCTACTATTACTTTTGGATATCTGATAATCTTATCGTGCATGTAGTAACCCTTTTGAATGCAGTCAATCACAATGCCTTTTTGCGATGCATCCGGAGCAGGAATTGTAGTCACTGCCTCAAACTTGTCTGCATCAAATGGTTCGCCAATAGCTTCAATTTCTACTATACCGTTTTGTTTTAGAAAATCCGTGAATTTTGAATAAATCAAATCCATTCCTTCCACAATAGCCTCTTTGTTATCGGCTGCATGAAGTGATTGAAGTGCACGCTCAAAATCATCGGAAAATGGTAGTATATCTTTTATTATACGCTCACCCCCGGTTTTTATAATATCTGCTTTCTCTTTTACTGTTCTCTTTCTGAAGTTATCAAACTCAGCGTGAAGTCGAAGATACTTATTGTTCAGCTCCTCATACTGTTCTTGTAGTTCTGCAAATGGATCAGTTTCAACTGCCACATTGTCATCACCCTCTTCAGAGTTGCTTGTTTCATTTATTTCGTCACCTTGTAACTCCTCAGGATCGAAAAAATCGTCTTTATTCTCCATATTTTTTTATAAATAAGTTATATGATTGCTTTTTATTGCAAATAGTTTGTTCTTAATTTCTACATAGTCTATTGCAAATAGTGTGCCAAAAGAATTTAAGGTAATTATAAAAACATATCACACCAGTTATCAAAGGTTGAAACTTGATGTGTATCGTGTCGTTTTAAGCTTTGTCTAATTTTGCTAATAGATTTTTCCCTACCCAGTTTTGATTTCGAATAAAACTTATCAGCAAAACAAATTATTTGCTCTTCCAGACTTTGAGGTCTCATATCACGTTGCGGAATGGGTAGTTTTTTGTCTATTATATTTTGCAAACTTAGCCCTGTGCCCGTATGTCGCTCACACACCAATCCGTGCTTGGGATATCCTTCTCTGGTAAGAATATTCCTTCCCAAATAGCCGTGACAAATATAAGGCATATCGCCATAGCATGCTATACGTGGGGCATCAGTCATAAAAATTCCTATATCATGCAGCATAGCCGCCTGTTCTATAAACTGTACATCTATTGCAAGTTCGGGATGTTTTTGAGCCACCTTTAATGCTTTCTCGGTAACATCCGTAGCGTGCGACATATATATATCATACAGCTTGGTCCCTTTTGTATAAAACCTTTCTATAATCTCATTTATATTCATATCCTATGACTTTGTGTTATTACAAAACTAGCAAAAAAGATTTGAATTACTCATAATATAATAAAATATAATTTGTCATATTGTCATGTTCTGCCATACCCTACGTTATAATTGAGCAACAAAAAAGGAAGTGACAATTTGTCACCCCCTCTCGTATTGAAAGCCAAAATAAAAAATAATTATAATGGCACTATGTATTTTTTCAATGCTTCATCTTTAAATGAGTGAGGCACCGAGCTCTTAATCTCTTCCGCTATAATCTCTATAACCCTTTCGCGTATAAAGTCAGTTTTGGTGATAAGGCTAATCTCTCTCACAGGAGTAGTACCCTTTATTTTTCTAACATTCTTTTTCTGAGTCTCTGTCAAATTGTCAATAGCCATTTCAGGAATAATGGTAATTCCATCATTCTCATCCACAATCTTTATCAAAGTCTCAATACTTCCTGCGTCAAAGTTGAATATAGAATTAGGGTTTGCTTTTTTCTTTATATTACAAAGATGTAGTATTTGAGTTCTAAAGCAATGCACTTCGTCCAGCAACCATAGTTTGCTGTTGCTAATATCATTTTCGCTCAGTTCATTCTGCACATATAGTGACCTTTCTTTTGGAGAAACATAAGCAAAGAATCTCTCGTAATACAAAGGCGTCTCTGTAATAAGCTCATCTCCCAGCGGAGTAGCCAATATACCACCATCCAGAGTATCGTTTGCCAATCCCTTTAGGATATTATCCGTTGTAAGCTCTTTCACTGAAATTTGAATTCCCGTATTAATGGTAGAATGTGTATCCATTAATCTAGGCAACAAATATGGAGATACAGTAGGTATTATACCCAGACGGAATATTCCACTTGTAGAACCACGCTCTTCCTGCACTACCTGTTTTATTTGATTGATTTGTGAAACCGCCATGCGAGCCTGTTTTATAATTTTCTCACCCAAAGGAGTAGGCGCAATGGGAAGTTGAGTTCTATCAAAAATTTTAGCACCAAGCTCTTCCTCCAGCTTTTGAATCATCATACTCAATGTGGGTTGAGTAACATAAGATGCCTCGGCAGCTTTAGAGAAATGGCGATGATTGTCCACCGCTATTATATATTCAAGTTGTTGTATGTTCATAATTAAATAATAATTCTATTTTATATTTTATATGTTATTTGTAGCTCGAAAAGTACTTCATAAACTGCACTCGTTCGTACAGAGAAGGGTCTTTAATATTTGAGTAATTTAGTTTACCTTTAAAATCATCAATCCTCTCATAATTGTTCTGTGACATCCACTCCTCAATACATGTCAGCATATTACCCACGGTATCCATTCCCTGTTCATAAAGCGCACTGCATAGCTGTATGGTAGAAGCTCCTGCCAATACACCTTTAATGCAGTCCTCCCATGAGTGAACCCCGGTTGAACAAGCAATATCAAAATCAGAAACCCTTCCTGACACAATGGCAGTCCATCTCAGTGTATTATGAAAATCGGATGGATTACTGAAAACAGTACCCGATGTAATCTCCATTTTATTAATATCAATATCAAGTTGATAAAAACGATTGAAAAGCACAACACCTTCAGTGCCCAGGGCCTTCAGTTTGCTCACCAGCCCCGGCAAATTGCCAATATTATTAGCCATTTTCACCACAACGGGTATAGATACAGTTCGTTTAAGTTCCCTTACAATATTGAGATATGTATTTTCTAATTTATCGTGTTCATATTCACCGGCATTAATCAAGAAAACATTAAGCTCTATAGCATCTGCACCTGCCTCTTCTATGCTTTTGGCAAAGTCCACCCATTTTGAAAGTTTATAGCAATTAATACTTGCCACGATTGGGATACTACAAGCATCTTTTGCATCACGTATCAGTTTGAGATATTTCTCCACATGATTCATGCTGATATATGCATTAACATAATCTGCCGCTTCAGGGTAGTTAGTTATTTGCAACAGTTTCTCACTGTGGTTTTCAATCTGCTCTTCAAACAAAGACTTTAAAACTATAGCGCTAACTCCTGCTTTCTCTAATTCTTTTATTTTTGAAATTGTATTGGTCAGCCCACTGCTGGCAGCTACCAATGGATTTTTGAGTGTTAATCCAGCGAAGGTTGTTTCTAAACTTGTCATTTCGAATGATTATTTTTCGGTTTATTACAATAAGGACAAAAATACTAAATAATATTCATATCAATATCATATAAATAGAATTGATATCAATAAATCAATAAACACCGTTTAAAAAGTACTTAAATGGTTTTTAAACGGTGTTTATTATATCTGTAACCTAAAGCAATTGCAACTACCTGCTGCCAAAAATAAGAGTGCCCACTCTGATAATGGTTGCCCCTTCCTCCACAGCTATCCTGTAGTCGTTAGACATACCCATTGAAACCTCTTTGAAGTTTTCGTTGTTGGCAAAGTGGTTGGCTTTAAATTCTTCAAACAGAGCTTTTATTTGTTTAAACTCTGATCTCACCTGTTCTGCATCCTCTGTAAATGTAGCCATACCCATCACGCCCACAATCTCCACATTTGGATACTTTTTCCAATTGCCCGAATCCAGAAACTCCCTACACTCGTCTGGCGAGAATCCTGATTTTGTTTCTTCGTCTGCCACGTGCAATTGAAGAAGGCAGCGAATCACACGATTGTTTTGTGCAGCCCTGTTGTCTATCTCCCTCATTAGTCTTTCGCTATCCAAACTATGGATCAACGACACAAAAGGAGCAATAAACCTAACCTTATTGCGCTGTAGCGAACCAATAAAGTGCCACTCTATATCCTGTGGCAATTCAGGATGCTTATCTTGTAGCTCCTGCACTCTGCTTTCTCCAAATAATGTTTGCCCATCATCATAAGCCTCCATAATTTCATCAATAGGATGAAACTTGGATACTGCCACAATTTTTACCTCAGCCGGTACCTCTTCTCTAAGTCTATCAATATTGTCTTTTACACTCATTCTGTTTTCTCCGTTTTGCTATCATCACCATAAAGGAAAACATCCATAATAGGCGTCTCGGTTATTCCTGCAATAGAATAATCAATCATCGTCTTTTTCATCTCCTCCTCCACTGTGTCTAGCGCCTCGTTTATTGTAGTAGCCTGAATAAGCATATTCACCGCAGTTTTCTTTTCAGTACCGCTTTTCTCGTCTAGCGTAATGTAATACAACTTTGCTTTGAAGTATCTGTCGCCAGTCTCATTAAAAAACGTATCCGAAAATTTCACCCTCTTTATGTTAGCTATCGAAAACTCGCCGGTTATATATGGTCTAATCTCCTCAATAATTCTTGCTTCCGCCTCTGTAAACGAAAAAGCGTCAACCAAGTAAGGCTCAGTCACAGTTTTAATCATCCCCGTGTCTAATGTTTTATCGTATCGTACTTTGCATTCAAACCAATTGTGCATAATATT
>CAZSKF010000029.1:0-20600 GCA_964607405.1 uncultured Proteiniphilum sp.
AAACTTCCGCAATTTGCATTTTAAAAGTAAATTACATACATTTGTCAACAATATTCCTATTTCATTGTTTAACAAAACAAGAATAATAAGACAAATGAAGAGAGCTATATCTATTTTTTTACTGCACATAATGATGATCATTGCAATACACCCCGTTGTTGCAATGCATTTTTGTGGCGATGAGCTATTCTCTCTTAACCTGCTTCAGTCTGACGACGATGACCATTCATGCTGCATTGCACCGAATAAAATTTCTAACACTACATCGTTATTTGAAACAGCATCAAATACAGGCATTGATTTGAATCAGGCAAGCTGTTGCCATTTTGACACAGTCAAACTATCAACAGATGAATTTGGCTATCAATCTAATAATATAGATATCACAACTATATTAAACCTAATTCAAAACAACTGGTTTACAATCAACAATCTTTTCAGCCTTAATCAACCTGAACCAAACACTACAAACTTCGAAGATGAATTTCCCCCCAAAGGATTGTTTATGGAAGATGTGAGTATCCTAACTTACATCTGCATCTACCGCATTTGATTTTATAGATAAAGACTCATTAAACAATAACTCTCAGTATGGCATACCATCACTGAGCGTGGCTTGTTTGTTATATATTATTTTCAATTAGAAATAGTATCTGGTAAACAAGCAGATATAAACAATTCTATAATTTCAAATTAGCATAAAGATAATGAACAAAATAATTCACTATTTTTTAAATAACAGAGTAATAACCATTTTGGCGCTCATAGCCCTTATTATATGGGGTATTTCCACGGCGCCATTTCATTGGAAAAGCGTATTGCCACGAGATCCGGTTCCGGTAGATGCTATTCCTGACATTGGTGAGAACCAACAAATTGTAGCTACAGAATGGATGGGCAGATCGCCAAAAGACATACAAGATCAGATAACATACCCACTAACCACATCATTGCTGGGAATTCCGGGTGTGAAAACAATTCGTAGCTCATCCATGTTTGGGATGTCTTTTATATATATCATTTTTGATGATAATGTAGAGTTTTACTGGAGCAGGTCAAGAATCTTAGAGAAACTAAACTCACTCCCTGCCGGAACTCTGCCTAATGGTGTGCAACCATCATTAGGTCCTGATGCTACAGCACTTGGGCAGATATACTGGTACACATTAGAAGGAAGAAATCCCGAAACGGGCAAACCCACAGGAGGATGGGATCCTGAGGAATTACGTTCCATACAAGACTATCAAGTAAGATACTCCCTCTCTGCCGCCGAAGGCGTAGCAGAAGTTGCATCCGTGGGTGGATATGTAAAGGAATATCAGATTGAGGTAAACCCCAACTCAATGCGGGCTTTTGGCGTATCAATAAGTGATATCATGCACGCCGTTCAGAATAGTAATCTTGATATAGGAGCCGAAACAGTAGAGATAAACAAGGCTGAATATCTAGTTAGAGGATTGGGCTATATAAAAAACGTTGCCGATCTCGAAGAAGCTGTTGTAACAGTCAAAAACGGTTCGCCGGTAAGAATAAAAGATGTAGCTTTCGTAAACCTAGGCCCTGCCACCCGCCGTGGAGGTCTTGACAAAGAAGGCGTGGAGGCTGTAGGCGGAGTGGTAGTTGCTAGATATGGCTCTAACCCACTGCACGTGATAGACCACGTGAAAGAAAAAATAGCAGAACTAGAGTCCGGACTTCCACAAAAAACATTGGCCGACGGCACAGTGTCTAAAGTCACAATAGTACCCTTCTATGACAGAACAGGACTAATCAACGAAACCATCGGAACGCTAGAATCTGCCCTCACCCTAGAAGTATTAATATCAATAATAGTGGTAATTGTAATTGTGCTCAATCTCAGAGCATCAATTGTTATATCCAGCATATTGCCAATTGGAGTGCTGATTACTTTCATTATAATGCGCTACATGAATATTGAAGCCAATATTGTAGCACTATCGGGCATTGCCATAGCCATCGGAATAATGATAGACGTGGGCGTAGTATTTGTCGAGAATATTATCCGACATATGTCGATGGATGAAAATAAGGACATCAAAAAAGGCAAACCGCTGGTAAACCTCATCTACAAAAGCATGACTGAAGTGTCGGGCGCAGTGCTCACGGCAATGCTCACCACTGTTATCAGCTTTATACCCGTATTTATGATGGAAGCACAGGAAGGCAAGCTATTTAAGCCCCTGGCCTACACCAAAACGTTTGCACTGGTGTCTGCCTTTGTGCTAGGTGTAGCAGTTCTGCCCACTCTTGCCTACTACATTTTCTCATGGAAGATAACTTCCAAGATGGTAAAGAAAGTGTCCAATATCATTCTGATTGTAGCGGGTATTGTGCTCACCATCATTACGGGCAGCATAGTGTATGTAGGTTTAGTATTGTTTGGATTAAACAACATTTTCGAATACAGATGGAATAACAAGAAAACTGCAAACCTTGTAAACATTGCCATAGCCACACTAATGGTTATTTATTTCTTAACCACTCAGTGGCTGCCAATAGGTGCACATGCGGGGTTATCTATTAACTATTTCTTTGTGATACTGGTTATAGCATTTATTCTGGCTGTGCTATGGCTAATGGTAATATACTACGAAAGAATATTAAGGTGGGCACTTGACAACAGATGGACATTTATGACTTTACCCATCCTCACTATAATATTTGGTGTAGTGATATGGCTTGGCTTCAACACCACTTTTGGGTTTGTTGCAAAAGGATTTGAATCTGTAGGTTGGAAGTCGTTTAGGCAAACATCATTCTGGCAAGCATCCAGTGAGAAGTTCCCCGGTATTGGTCAGGAGTTTATGCCCAGCTTAGATGAAGGATCATTCTTATTAATGCCTACAACAATGCCCCACACAGGTATTGAGGAGAACATCAAGCTTATTGAAATGCTTGACAAGAGAATTACCAACATACCCGAAGTAGAAATGACGGTAGGCAAATGGGGGCGAGTAAACTCAGCATTAGACCCTGCACCCACACAAATGTTTGAAAATGTTATCAACTATCGTCCTGAATATATTCTGGATGAAAGCGGGCACAGAATAAAATTCAAAACCAACCGCAAGGGGGAGTTTATACTCACAGACGGATCAACGTACAATCCCAAAGACGGATTCAGACTAATCCCGGCAGACAGTCTTACGCCTCATAAAAGAGGAGACTACTTCCGCCAGTGGAGACCTGAAATAAAAACCACTGACGACATCTGGCAGGAAATTGTAAATGTATCACATCTGCCCGGTCTCACTGCCGCACCCAAGTTGCAACCTATAGAGGCAAGGCTTGTAATGCTATCAACAGGCATGCGTGCACCAATGGGAATAAAGGTTTATGGTCCCGACTTAGAATCTATAGAAGAAGGAGGCAAGATATTGGAGACAGCACTAAAAGATGTGCCATCAGTTCTTCCATCTACTGTTTTTTATGACCGATCAGTTGGCGCGCCTTATATAGAAATAAAGCTAAACAGGCGCAATATGGCCCGCTTTGGAATCACGGTATCAGACTTGCAGGATGTAATCAGCACCGCCATAGGTGGCGAACCACTAACCACCACGGTAGAGGGCAGAGAAAGATATCCGGTAAGATTGAGATATCCTCGCGAATTAAGAGAAAATCCTGACGAGCTGTCTAGACTAATTATACCAACCGCCACCGGTGCGCAAATACCACTGGGCGAAGTAGCAGATATCGACTACACCAAAGGAGCACAAATGATACAAAGCGAAAACACCTTCTTGGTGGGATATGTAATATTTGACAAAAAAGAAGGACAAGCTGAAGTAGGCGTAGTGAAAGAAGCTGAAGCCGTATTAAAGCAGAAGCTAAATTCAGGAGAGATATCACTTCCAAATGGAGTTTCGTATGCTTTTGCGGGCAACTATGAGCAACAGGCTCACGCCGCCAAACGACTTCTTATAGTGATACCAATAAGCCTTATAGCAATATTGCTTATACTATTCTTCCAATTTAAAACCGTAACAGCATCGCTAATTCACTTCTCGGGGGTGTTTGTAGCCTTTGCCGGGGGATTCATTCTGCTATGGCTATATGGCGAACCGTGGTTTATGAACTTCTCATTAGCAGGATCAAACCTCAGAGAAATGTTTCAAATTGCCCCAATCAATCTAAGTATTGCTGTTTGGGTGGGATTCATTGCTCTATTTGGTATTGCCACAGATGATGGTGTGCTTATGGGAACATATATACACAACACCTTCATCGAAAGAGATCCTCAAACTAAAGATGAGATTAGAGAAGCAGTTGTTTTTGCAGGACTAAAGAGAGTTAGACCGGCAGTGATGACTACCGCAACCACATTAATAGCACTTCTCCCTGTTCTAACATCTACGGGCAAGGGATCCGACATAATGATTCCGATGGCTATTCCAACATTTGGCGGAATGCTTATTCAATCGATGACAATGTTTGTTGTGCCTATTATGCAAGCCATGTGGCGAGAGTCTGCAATCAGCAAACAAGACAAAAAACAAAAGAATAAAACTGTATGATTATGACAAAAAGGTTTACAAAATATATAACTATTCTGCTTGTTGCAATATCATCATTAGGTATAAACGCAGTGGCACAAAGCGACTCGTTAGACCACTATCTAAAAGTGGCTGTAGAAAACAATCCTAAGCTAAAAGCAGATTTTCTTTCCTACAAAGCATCAATGGAAAGAATAGCGCAAGTGGGCACCCTACCCGACTTGCAACTAGATATGGGTTTTTATATTCAACCAATGGATGTAATAGATGGACGACAAGTGGCAGACTTCACGCTAATGCAAATGTTCCCATGGTTTGGAACACGCAAAGCAGCCCGAAGCGAAACCACACACCAAGTAAATGTAGCATATGAGCAATTCAGAGAATCAAGAGACAATTTGTTTCTAGATATTTACACCCAATGGTACAGACTATGCAGCTTGCAGCAAAAGCTATTAAATATAGATGAGCAGCAAGAATATCTAAAACAGCTAGAAGAGCTGGCAATACTAAAGTATTCGTCTTCCTCATCTGACAATAATATGTCGTCAACCCTACGTATAAGGCTTGAGAGCGTAGAGCTGGACAACAGCAGAGAGTCCGTTTTATCTGAAATAAAATCAGAGAAAGCGAAGTTCAACTCCCTTCTTAACCGTCCGTCGGGTAGTGAAATAAAGATTCCGGATACAATCACCCAAAATCATTTTTCACTCGACATAGCGTCGGCCATGAATGTAATCTCTTCTCAAAGCCCAATATTGGGAATGATTAGAGAAGAATCCAAATCATATGCCGCAAAGGCAATTGCCGACAAAAAGATGAGTATGCCAATGATAGGACTGGGAGTACAATATTCACTTCTCAACAAACGTTCACCATCAACATTTCCCGTTAGCGAAATGAATGGAATGGATATGATTATGCCGATGGTTTCTCTGTCGATTCCGATATACAGAAACAAATATAAAGCTCAACAGAGAGAAAGCAGGTTTATGCAACAGGCAAGTGCCGAAAAGTATAACGACACATATAATTCGCTGCAGGCCGAGCTTATAAGCATCAACCACCAGCTGGATGATGCAGCACGAACAGTGTCTCTGCTGGAAAAGCAAACGGAACTTGCCAACACAACATACAGTTTGGTTACCCAAGAGTATGCAACGGGCAAGAGCGACTTGGCAGATGTAATTCAAGTGCAACGTCAATTACTAGACTATAAGCTGAGAAGAGCCGACGCTATTGCCAACTACAATACAATGGTGGCATCAGCACAGAGTCTAATTTCATTTAACGACAAAACAAACGAAAATAAACAATAATGGCTATGGCTAATAAAATAAAAATAAACAGATATCTTAAATACAGTTTGATACTACTGGCCGGACTTTTCTTAGGTTGGTTATTTTTCAATCAATCTTCGTCTGGTGATCCACACGCAGGGCACAACCACGAGCACGAAGAGGATGTGGTGTGGACATGCTCTATGCACCCTCAAATCAGATCTGACAAGCCCGGGCTATGTCCACTATGCGCTATGGATCTGACTCCATTAAAATCCTCAGGAGGTGGAGGCGATCTGGTACACCCCGACGCAATTCAAATCTCAGAAGAAGCCATAGCATTGGCAAATATTCAAACCACAACAGTGAGCCGACAAAACCCGGTCAAAGAAGTTCATCTTTATGGAACTATTCAGGTTGACGAAAGATTATCACAATCACAAACATCACACGTAAATGGAAGAATAGAGAAACTACTAGTCAACTTCACCGGCGAATCCGTAAAAGAAGGGCAGCCACTGGCAGTTGTATATTCTCCCGACTTGCTGAATGCGCAACAGGAATTAATAGAAGCAGGCAAAATGCAATCTATTCAACCGGCTTTATTTCAGGCAGCAAAGGACAAACTTAAATTGTGGAAAATAAGCGATGCTCAAATTGATGAGTTTATCAAATCTGGCAAAACCAATCCTCTGGTAGAAATAAGATCAAACACCAGCGGTATTGTTATTAGCAAAAATATCAATCAAGGCGATTATATAAGTCAGGGCAGCAGCCTAATGGATGTTGCTAACCTATCACAAGTATGGGCCATGTTTGAGGCATACGAATCGGACTTGCCATTCCTTAAAGTGGGCGACAAGATAGAGTTTACACTACAGGCAATTCCGGGCAAGACATTCTCAGGGCAGATATCCTTCATCGACCCCATACTAGATAGAGATAGTCGGACCACAAAGGTCAGAGTTGTAACCTCAAACCCGGGAATGCAACTAAAACCCGAAATGTATGCATCTGCCACGGTGAATGCATCATTAAAACAATTTGATAATGAAATAGTAGTTCCAAAATCAGCCGTGTTGTGGACAGGAAAACGCTCCATCGTTTATGTGAAACAACCCGACACTGAGGTTCCCGCATTTATGTTGCGCGAAGTTGACCTAGGTCCTGCCTTAGGAGGTGCATATGTAGTATTATCAGGAATTGAGGATGGTGAAGAAATTGCCACTAATGGGACATTCACTATTGATGCCACTGCACAGCTAGAAGGCAAGCGCAGTATGATGAATCTGGGCGATGATGAAAATATTTTTGATGAAACAAAAACAAAAGGAACACATCAAATGTTAAAGGTAAACGGAAGTTGCGAAATGTGTAAAGATCGCATCGAAAAGACGGCAAAAGGAGTAAACGGAGTGATAGCAGCTGTTTGGGATTTAAAATCACAAGAGCTTCACTTGGATTTTGATGACAAAAAGACCAGCGTAGAGACAATCAGTAAAGCAATTGCAGCAGTTGGACACGACACTAAACTCCACAAAGCCGACGACAAAGTATATGAAGCACTTCCGGCATGTTGCTTATACAGAAAATAGATTTATAAATACAAAGTCAAAAAATTAAAATTCAGAAAATGAGAAAACAACTATTCTTAGGATTAATTGCATTAGCAGTATCATTTACAGCTTGCAATTCAGGCAGCAATAAAACCAGCGAAGCAGCTCAGGAAAATATTGAGGCCTTAGCAGAACATGCACACGATCACAACGACACACATGCTCTTTTGGCAGTAGGTGGAAGTTGCGACATGTGTACTGACCGCATCATCAACACAGTAAATGAAATTGAAGGCGTTACTCAAGCATCTTATGATCTAGAGAAACAAGAGCTACACATTCATTTTGACGATGCACAAACTAGCACTGACGCTATCAGCAAAGCACTAGCAGCTGTTGGTCACGATACAGAACTTTATAAAGCAGAACAAGAAGTATATGACGCACTTCCCGGTTGCTGCAAATATAGAGTAGCAGAGTAACAAAACATTCTATCAAATACGTAAGCCTAAGCCTCATCTTTGTGATTCGTCACAAAAATGAGGCTTTTTTTTTAACCGATTAATTAAATATTCATATATTTGCATTACACAATTAAATAACAAGATATGAAAAATGTTTTTTTACTCCTCATTGCTCCTGTGTTTTTGATAGTAACATTGTCTCAGTGCAAACAAGCAGAAACAGAGAAAGGTGGAGGTAAATGGAAATTAGTCTGGGAAGATGATTTCAAAGGAAAGACCATAGATGATTCTAAATGGTCTAAGATACCACGTGGTGGAAGTGATTGGAATAACTACATGAGTGATTATGATGCACTGTATGAAGTTAAAGATGGCGATTTAATCTTGAGAGGAATACAAAACACAGTATTAGAAAATGACACAGCCCCATTCCTAACCGGCGGAGTTTTCACAAAAGATAAAAAAACGTTTGGCTTTGGACGTTTAGAAATCAGAGCAAAGCTAAATCCAGCAAAGGGAGCATGGCCTGCATTCTGGATGCTGCCTGCCGAATCTAAATGGCCATCAGGTGGAGAAATAGATATCATGGAAAGATTGAGCCATGACAAATTTATTTATCAAACAGTTCATTCTGAATATACATATAATTTAGGTATCAAGGACAACCCTCCTGCAAGCACTGTAGTGGGCATGAAACCTGATAACTACAACGTATATGCAATAGAGAAATATCCTGACAGCTTGGTGTTTTATCTAAATGATATCAAAACCAAGAACTACCCACGAATTGAAACAGAGCACGAAGGTCAATTCCCATTTGCCGACGAAGAGTTTTATCTACTCTTGGATATGCAGCTTGGTGGAAGCTGGGTAGGTGCAGTAGATCCTGAAGAACTACCTGTAGAGATGCGTATCGATTGGGTAAGATTTTATGAATTAAATGAAGAGTACTCCGAGAACCAATAATTCACAGTTCACATTGTGATACGTACAAAAAAGGCTATCCACATTTGTGAATAGCCTTTTTTGGTATATTACTTCAACAGACCTATAAAGGAAATGAATGTCCAAACAATCTTTCTTCCGCCAATTTCTCGAACTTAGTTCCCGGGCGACCATAATTTGCATACGGATAAATGCTAATACCACCTCTGGGAGTAAATATCCCCGTAACCTCAATATATTTAGGATCCATTAGTTTTATCAAGTCCTTCATTATCACGTTCACACAATCCTCATGAAATGAACCATGATTTCTAAAACTAAACAAATATAGCTTCAGTGACTTGCTCTCTACCATCTTTTCATCAGGAATATAATCAATTCTGATTCTAGCAAAATCCGGTTGATTAGTAACGGGACACAAAGTGGTAAACTCAGGAGCATCAAAAGTTACCCAATAATCATTATCCATGCTTGTGTTAGTAAAAGCCTCCAACACCTCAGGTGCATAATCCTGTTTATATTCTGTTTGCTTGCCCAATAGGCTCAAATTTTCTGTTTGCATATTTTCTTTTCTATTAAACTCTAAATATTATCTGTCAAAAGTCAGCGCCATACCCATGCCGGACTCTATTATCTCACCATTTTCAAAAACAATCTTTCCGTTTACAAATGTCTTATCAATAGTATTTGAGAAAACCTGACCTTCAAAGGGCGACCAACCGCATTTATATAATATATTATTCTTAGTTACTTCGTATTTCTTTTTGGGATCTACCAAAACCAAGTCGGCATAATAGCCTTCTCTGATGAAGCCCCTCTTTTCTATTTGAAACAGCTCTGCAGGAGCATGACACATCTTCTCTACCACCAGCTCTTTTGTAAACAATCCCTTATCAGACATTTCAAGCATAGATTGCAAAGAGTGCTGCACAAGCGGACCTCCCGAAGTAGCCGTCAAACATCCCCCCTCCTTCTCCGATAATAAATGAGGCGCATGATCTGTGGCCACTACATCCAGTCTGCCGTTAAGCAACCCCTTACGCAGTGCATCACAATCTTCCTTTGTTTTCACAGCAGGGTTCCACTTAATAAGCGATCCATAACGCTCATAATCCTCATCCGTAAACCATAGATGATGCACACAAACCTCAGCTGTAATCTTTTTGTCCTTCAATGGAGATTCGCTAAACAGAGACAATTCACGTCCTGTAGAGATATGCAACACATGCAGTTTTGAGCCATACTTATCAGCAAGCTCCACAGCCATTGCCGAAGATTGATAACAGGCCTCTTCGCTCCTAATCATTGGATGATACTTAATAGGAATATCATCACCAAACTGCTTTTTATACTTATCTATATTATCACGAATAATTTCCTCCTTCTCGCAGTGAGTAGCAATCAACATATCCACTTCAGCAAATATTTGTTGCAATGTTTTAGCATCATCCACCAACATATTACCGGTTGACGAGCCCATAAACACTTTAACTCCACATACATTTTTATTGTCCACTTTCACCAGCTCCTTCACATTCTCATTAGTGGCACCAAAATAGAATGAATAGTTGGCTATAGATTTCTCAGAAGCCAATTCAAACTTCTTCTGCAGCTCATCATAAGTAGTTGTTTGCGGATTTGTATTGGGCATCTCCATATAAGTAGTGACACCACCTGCCACGGCAGCCCTGCTTTCGCTAAATATGTCACCCTTATGCGTAAGACCCGGCTCACGAAAATGCACCTGATCATCTATTGCACCCGGAATCAAATATAATCCCCTAGCATCTATTATCCTGCTTTGCTGCAATACACTCTCGGGAACTTCATCAGCAAAAACTGCCGATATCTTATCATTTTCTATCGCTACAGAGCCTACAAATGTTTTGCCCTCGTTTATTATAGAAGCTTTATGTATTAATATCATTATTGTATAGGTTTAATTTTACCTCTCATCTTTCTTAGTCGCAAATCTATTACTCCAAAAAATGCTTCACCAAAAATAGATGTATTCATTTTAGATGTACCCAACTGTCTATTCACAAAAACCACAGACACCTCTTTTATTTTAAATCCTAGCACCAGCGACGAATATTTCATCTCTATCTGGAATGCATATCCTTTAAATTTAACCTCATCAAGGTTTATTGTTTCAAGCACCTTGCGTCTGTAGCACACAAAGCCGGCAGTAGTATCTTTAATTCCTGCACCGGTTATAGCTTGCACATATTTTGATGCGAAATATGACATCAAAACTCTACCCATTGGCCAGTTCACCACGTTCACACCGCTCACATATCTCGAACCTATCGACACATCATAGCCCTCATCATGACAGGCTGAGTATAGTCGTGGCAAATCATTGGGATCGTGCGAAAAATCGGCATCCATTTCAATCACATATTCATACGAACGCTTTAGCGCCCACTTAAATCCATGAATGTAGGCTGTTCCCAATCCTAGCTTACCGGTTCTCTCCTCTATAAATAAGCGATTTTCAAATTCCGTATTAATTAAATTGTGAACTATCTTGGCAGTTCCATCAGGCGATCCATCGTCAACAACAAGAATATCAAACTTCTTTTCAAGATTAAATACTGTTCTAATTATATTCTCTATATTCTCCTTCTCGTTATACGTTGGAATAATTACAAGGCTATCAGACATTTTTATATTTTTATTTCAAAAATACAACATAAAACGATAATACTAAAACAAGAGTACTTTTATTATTATTTTATCGTAACTTTTCCTGTAATTACGTTCACAAAAAGGGTTCAGCAAATAATTATTGAAAATAATCTATCAAAAGTTTGGTGGGTATATAAAAAAGCCATATCTTTGCACTCGTAATAAAGAAAACATCGCGGAGTGGAGCAGTTGGTAGCTCGTTGGGCTCATAACCCAAAGGTCGTAGGTTCAAGTCCTGCCTCCGCAACTAGTTAGAGGGAATCAAATGTGATTCCCTTTTTTTGTATTAATCCCTCAGCTGTGTTGGCTACCAAAAAGATGCTACTGACAGTCTGCGTATAAAACAAAAAAGGAGAATCTCACGATTCTCCTTTTTTGTTTTATGTATATCTCATTTTAGTAAGTCAATACTCTAGGCAAAGATTTAGCCTCTTCAACCCATTTCTCAACACTCGCAAGCGAAGGAGTTCTTCTAACAAGTTTCTTCTCCTCATTCACCTCCTCCATTTTTGCAGTCAAGTTCTCAGCATTACGTTGAGCAAGCTCAGGAACAGTATCCACACCGGCAGCCTCAAGCAGCTCGGCATACTCCTGCCCCACTCCGTTAATTCTGAATAAATCAGCCATATTGGCAAATCTGAGAATTAATTTTGGAGAGATACCTGTTGCCTCAGCAAGATCTTTGCGTTGCTTTGGAGATTGAGTATTCTCAAGAAGCTTATCAGTATTATTTATACCCGCCTCTCTAAGTTTTTCGCCCATTACAGGACCAATTCCTTCTATTTCTTCAATTTTATAGTTAGCCATAGTTTTTAATTTAATTATTATACATTATTTTCACTTTCACGAATATATACACTAAACTAAAACAACCATATACTATATAAGTTAATATCTGATTGTGGGGAAAAAATCCACACAAATAAGATAATTACATCGACTCAAGCGCATCGCTCAACTCATCCGTAAGCTCCAAATTGTGAAACACACTTTGCACATCATCCTCATCTTCAAAAGCGTCTATCATCTTCATCACAGCAAGAGATTGCTCAAGCGGCAACACCTCAGTGTGATTAGGAATTCTTTCCAGCTCAGAGCTTTGCACCTCAATACCTAGCTCATTAAGCCTTTCAGACACCTTACCAAAATCAGCAAAGGCTGAATATATTAAATAAACCTCCTCTTCCTCTTCAAAAGAATCAGCACCAAATTCTATCAATTCCAACTGAAGTTCTTCCCAATCCATCTTCAAGTTCTCTTTGAGGATAGTGAACACCCCAAACCTATTGAATATAAACTCCAAAGAACCATTAGTGCCAAGGCTGCCACCATACTTATTAAAAATAGATCGCACTATGGCTACCGTTCTATTTGAATTGTCAGACATGCACTCCACAAACACAGCTATACCATTAGAACCATAACCCTCGAAACTGAGAAACTCATAGTTCTTTGAATCAGCCCCGGAGGCCCTTTTGATAGCCCTGTCGATATTATCCTTGGGCATATTGGCACCGCGCGCATTCTGAACAGCGTTTCGGAGAGCCGGATTGGTTTCGATATTACCATCCAATCCGTTCTCCTTAACTGCTACTGTTATTTCCTTTAGAACACGTGCAAATATCTTAGCCCTCTTCTTGTCTTGAGCACCTTTTCTTGCCTTTATGTTAGACCATTTACTATGTCCTGCCATTTTATAAATTAGTTTTATTAATTATGTGATTATTGCAAAGATAATAAATCTTTGTCTGTGTTAAAAACCAACCCAACGGCACACAGCAAAATGCCAACTACAGCTCGATGCCCATCACATAAAATGCAAAAGCAAACTTATCAGAAGCCTCATTTATTATAGCCTCAGTAGATTTGCCCGCACCATGCCCTGCATTAGTATCAATACGAATCAATGTAGGATTGGCACAGCCCTGCTTATCTTGAAGCTCGGCCGCAAACTTATAGCTATGCGCAGGCACCACACGGTCGTCATGATCGCCAGTGGTAACCATAGTGGCTGGATAACAAACACCCTCCTTAACATTGTGCACAGGCGAATAGGACTTAATATAATCAAACATCTCGGGGCTATCCTCCGATGTTCCATAATCATATGCCCATCCGGCACCGGCTGTAAAGGTATGATATCTCAGCATATCCAAAACACCAACTGCAGGAAATGCCACCTTTGCCAGTTCAGGCTCCATAGTCATAGTAGCGCCTACCAGCAAACCACCATTAGAGCCACCTGATAATGCCAAATAATCTGACGAAGTATAATTATAAGCCATCAAGTACTGAGCAGCGGCGATAAAGTCTTTAAAAACATTTAGTTTATTAAACTGTCTGCCACCATCGTGCCAAGCTTTGCCATACTCGCCGCCGCCTCTGAGGTTGGGCACAGCATACACACCACCATTCTCCATCCACACAGCGTTAGATACACTAAATGAAGGAGTAAGACTAGCATTAAAGCCGCCATATCCATACAAGATGGTAGGATTGTTGCCATCAAGCTTAAGCCCTTTCTTATACGAAATCATCATTGGCACTCTTGTACCATCATATGAAGTATAGAAAACCTGTTTCGATTCATAATCATCGGGATTAAACTTAATACCAGGTTTCATATACAAATTAGAGTTGCCCGTCTCCACATCAAAATCATAGATAGTGCCCGGGGTAACATAATTGCTAAACGAATAATAAAGCTTAGTCTCTTCTCTCTTACCCGAAAAACCACCAGCAGAACCCTGACCCGGCAATTTGATATCTCTCACCAATTCGCCATCATAGTTATACTGATACACCACATCAAGGGCATCCTTCATATAATGCGCAAACAAATATCCACCACCTGTTGTGATGTCAAGCACATTCTCGGTTTCGGCAATCACGTCAGTCCAATTGTCAGGCGTGGGGCTATTTACATTCACCTTCACCAATTTATTATTTTCGGCATCCAAATTGGTATGCAAAAACAAAGTCTCGCCTACATTGTCAACCACATAAGTAGTAGTCTCAAAATTATCCATAATAGGCACAATTGGCGAATCGGTTACGCTCAAGTCCTTAACATACAATTCATTTCCGGTAGTTGACACCGAGGTGGATATAATCAAATACCTCTGATCGTCTGTAACATATCCGCTAATATATCTACGTGGAGTAGCCTCACCACCAAAAACCAATATGTCGGTGCTTTGAGGAGTATTCAGCTTGTGAAAATAGAGCTTGTGCTTGTCCGTCATTTGCGAAAGCTCGCTACCCTCGGGCTTATCATAGCTAGAATAATAAAAACCATCATTATCCTTCCACGAAATACCGCTAAACTTCACATCCACTAAGGTTTCACCAATTTGAGTTTTTGATTCTGCATCCAGCACAATCACCTTTCTCCAATCAGAGCCACCCTCCGATATTTGATAAGCACAAAGCGAACCATCCTTGCTGAAGCTAACACCCGCCAAAGAGGTGGTGCCATCTTCCGAAAACTTATTTGGATCTATAAATACCTCCTCAGTGCCATCAGCAAGCGTTCTGTAGAGCACCGCCTGATGCTGCAAACCGTCATTCTTGTAGAAGTAAGTAAACTTACCCTCCTTAAATGGAGCTGATATCTTCTCATAATTCCAAAGATCGGTAAGCTGCTTATTTAGCTTATCGCGAAACGGAATTTGGCTCAGATAATCATACGTCACCACATTCTGAGCCTTCACCCAGTCTTTCGTCTCTTGCGACAGGTCGTCCTCAAGCCAACGATAAGGATCTTTGACTTCATTATTAAAATAAACATCCACGTGATCCGATTTTCTCGTATCAGGATATTTACCCTCAAATTTTTGAGCCATCAAGTTCATTGCAAAAACAGAGCTTAGAGCAACTATAAAACTCTTTTTCATTATTCTTTATATTAATATTCTTAATGCTTACCCATCTTGCGGGGTTGAACCATATTCTCAGGTTTCAAAACATCATCAAGCTCGGCCTTATCCATCAGCCCGCTCTCTAATACCAAATCATATACACCACGTCCTGTGCTCAAAGCCTCGGCTGCCAACTTGGTAGAAGCCTCATAACCGATATAAGGATTAAGTGCAGTGATTAGTCCTATACTATTCATAACCATATCTTTGCATCTGTCAACATTGGCAGTGATACCCACCACACATTTTGTTCTCAAAGTATTGATACCTTGAATAAGGATTTCGATATTCTCTAAGATAGAAAATGCCATAATTGGTTCCATCACATTAAGCTGAAGCTGTCCTGCCTCCGATGCCATCGTCACAGTGAGGTCGCTACCAACTACTCTATAAGCAATTTGATTAACCACCTCAGGAATCACAGGATTAACTTTGCCCGGCATGATAGACGATCCCGGCTGCATAGGCGGAAGATTAATTTCATTAAGACCAGTACGAGGTCCGGACGAAAGCAATCTCAAGTCGTTGCTAATTTTTGAAAGCTTCACAGCCAAACGCTTTATCACGGCCGAGTTCATAATGAACACACCCGTATCGGAAGTAGCTTCCACAAGGTTGTGAGCAAGCTCAACAGGAACGCCCGACACCTCTTTGAGATAATTTGTGCACAAGCCTGCATATTCCGGATCGGAGTTTATTCCCGTGCCAATAGCAGTAGCACCCATATTGGTAAGACAAAGAAGCATTTTGTTTTGGCTCAATCGCTCCACCTCCTCTTCAAGAGTAACGGCAAAAGCCTCAAACTCCTGACCAAGCGTCATAGGCACAGCATCTTGCAACTGTGTACGGCCCATTTTAATAATATCTTTAAACTCCACTCCCTTAGCCCTAAAAGCATCCAAAAGCTCCTTCACGGCATCAGTCAAAGCACCAATGCTACGATAAATAGCTATTTTCAAAGCAGTGGGATATGCATCGTTTGTTGACTGCGACAGGTTGACATGATTATTTGGATGACAATGATTATAATCGCCCTTTTCAAAACCCAGAAGCTCCAAAGCTCTATTGGCAATCACCTCATTAGCATTCATGTTGGTAGAAGTTCCGGCACCGCCCTGAATCATATCCACAACAAAATACTCATGATATGCCCCACCCTTTATTTCGGCACAGGCATCAACTATTGCATTCTTAACGTTCTCCTCCATCAATCCCAAATGATGGTTGGCCATTGCTGCAGCAGCCTTCACATCGGCCAATGCATTCACAAACTGAGGATAATGATACAATCTGGAGCGGCTAATATTGAAATTTTCTACAGCCCTCACCGTTTGAATACCGTGATAGTATTCCACAGGTATTTCCATTTCGCCGAGAAGATCATGCTCGGTACGAGTTTTTCCACTTAGTTTCATAAGTAATTATTTATTTTGATTTTAACAGTAGTCTTTATGCTATCAGTTGTCAAAAATACAAACAAATATTAGTATTAAACAATATTTAGCAAAAGAATAATATTCTATTTTAATTATCTTTCAAATACACAATTTAGTTTTGGGGGCAAAAGCTGTTTTTCATACCTGTCCAATATTGGACTAAGATGGCGAATATGTTTTACACACCTGTCCGCAATTGGACTGGGATAAAAAAAATGATTTTCGTACCTGTCCAATATTGGACAGAACTGTCAAAAAAGTTTCACAAGGTGTTCCAATATTGGACGGGCCGTAAAAAGCGTATTTTCCGGGTCAAATGTTAACAGAATTGGTTGTAAAAGTAGTTGGCACAACCCATTTTGGTGCAGAACGGCATGAAAAAGTGATTTTTTATGGTGAAACCAAAATTGAACGGTATGAAAAAAATGTTTTTCATGGTTTTCCAATATTGGACGGGGTGAAAAAACGGGGTTTTCAGCCCTTTTCATTAGCAGATCTTAACGCCTATAGAGTTTTTCATGCAATTTCATTAGCAGGTCTTAACGTTTAAGCCGTTATTCGGCCTCGTCCAATATTGGACGAGGACAAAAAAGAGTTTCACCATCTCTGTCCAATATTGGTCGGGCCGCAAAAAACATTTGTCAACATATATATTATACCCAAACACCCCAAAACAACAAAAAACCAAATCACAACAAGCCTAAACAATAAATCACAACAAAAAACATTATCTTCGCAACATCAATTAGTATATAATAATGATAAGAATAGAAAATATACACAAAAGTTTCGGCTCATTGAATGTGCTGAATGGCATAGACCTGGAAGTAAAGCAAGGAGAGGTGATATCTATTGTGGGACCTAGCGGGGCAGGCAAAACCACCCTGCTGATGATTATGGGAACTCTGGACAGGGCCGACAATGGAAAAATATTTGTTGACAACCAAGACCTTAGCAAACTGAGCGAAAAGAAACTAGCCGACTTTAGAAACAAAAATATAGGCTTTGTATTTCAATTTCATCAATTATTGCCCGAGTTTACGGCATTAGAGAATGTTATGATTCCGGCACTAATAGGAAACAGACCCAAACGCGAGGCCCAAACCCGCGCCAAAGAACTACTGGATATGATGGGGCTGGCAGAGCGAATGGAGCACAAACCGGCCGAACTATCGGGTGGCGAAAAACAGCGAGTGGCCGTTGCCCGGGCACTCATCAACGATCCCATTGTGGTATTTGCAGACGAACCATCGGGCAGCCTGGATACTGAAAATAAAATTGAGCTTCACAATCTATTCTTTGAACTAAGAGACAAACTCAACCAAACGTTCATAATAGTTACTCACGACGAGCAACTGGCAAGCATCACCGACCGCACAATACATATGAAAGATGGATACATAGTGGGCGGCTAAAGAATTGAGAAAACATATTTAAATCAAATTATAAATTAAAAAAGTATGCATTTTAAATCCCTATTTATGGCAACAACACTGGCTGCCGCGTCACTACTGTCATCGTGTGGCGATGCACAGCAGCAACAAAAAAACGGATCGCAGGGCATAGGTGAAATAATTGGCAAATCAACTATAAAGGTTGAAAACGGAATTATGTCGCCCGAGGTGCTCTACAACTTTGGCAGAATTGGCGATGTAGTAATCTCGCCCGACAAGTCCAAAATTCTTTATCAGGTAACCTATGTTAGCATTGAAGAAAACAAAACCAACACCGAGCTATTTGTGATGGACATTGATGGCGAAAATAAAAAACGCCTCACATTTACCAATGCTCGCGAAAGCAACCCACAATGGATTAAAAACGGAGAGCGCATTGCATTTCTTAGCAACGAGGATGGCTCGTCGCAGATATGGACAATAAAGCCCGACGGAAGCGGAATGAGAAAAATAAGCGACGTGAAAGGCGGCATTAACGGATTCACGCTCTCGCCCGACGAAAAGAAAATACTACTAATCAGAAACGTGAAATATGGCGAAACTGCCCAAGATATGTATCCTGATTTGCCACAAGCTTCGGGCAAAGTGAGAGACGACCTAATGTATAAACACTGGGATCAATGGGTAGAGGAAATACCACACGTATTTGTTGCAGATTTTAAAGACAACAAAATATCAAACATCATAGACCTGCTTGAAGGTGAACCCTATGAAGCACCAATGCTTCCATTTGGAGGAACCGAACAGCTGGCATGGAGCCCCGACAGCAAAACCATTGCATACACATCTCGCAAAAAAACGGGAAAAGAATATGCCGTGTCCACCAACTCAGACATATACTTCTACGATGTGGAAAGTGGTAACACCATCAACAAAACAGAAGGCATGATGGGATATGATATGAACCCTTCATTCTCGCCCGACGGAACAAAGCTAGCATGGCAAAGCCAAGAGCGTGACGGATATGAGGCAGACAAGAGTCGCCTATTTGTAATGGACCTGGCTACAGGCGAGAAAATTGACGTTTCGGAAAACTTCGATTACAACACCGATGATTTTATTTGGAATGACGACAACACGCTCTACACCGTGGCATGCGTGGAGGCAAAAACTCAATTGTTCAAAGCCAACATCAGCAGCAAAGAAATAAAAGCCATCACCGAAGGCAAACACGACTATGCATCAGTGGCACTGGCGGGCGATAAACTAATTGCAAAACGTCACTCAATGTCGCAACCCGACGAAATTTATTCAGTGAATATTGCAACAGGCGACGCTACAGAACTTTCGTTTGAAAACAAACATTTACTTGACCAACTTACTATGGGCAACGTGGAAGAACGCTGGATTGACACCACCGACGGCAAAAAAATGCTAACATGGGTAGTGTATCCACCAAACTTTGACCCTGCAAAGAAATATCCTACACTGCTATACTGTCAGGGCGGACCACAAAGCACAGTGAGCCAATTCTGGTCGTATCGCTGGAACTTGCAAACAATGGCTGCCAACGATTATATTATTGTAGCCCCAAATCGTCGCGGTCTTCCCGGCTTTGGTCAAGAGTGGCTTGAGCAAATTAGTGGCGACTATGGTGGTCAAAATATGAAAGATTATCTTGCGGCAATAGATGCAGTATCTGCCGAACCATTTGTTGACAGCGACCGCCTTGGTTGCACCGGCGCAAGCTACGGAGGCTTCTCAGCATACTGGCTGGCAGGCAATCACAACAAACGCTTTAAAGCATTCTTGGCACACGCAGGCATCTTCAATCTGGAAGCCCAATATCTGGAAACAGAAGAAATGTGGTTTGCAAACTGGGATATGGGCGGACCATACTGGGACAAATCAAATGCAACTGCACAAAAAACCTATGCAACATCACCCCACCGTTTTGTTGAAAACTGGGACACTCCAATAATGATTACTCATGGCGAGAAAGATTACCGCATCTTGGCATCACAAGGCATGATGGCATTTAATGCTGCACAGCTTCGTGACATTCCTTCCAGAATGCTTATCTATCCTAACGAAAATCACTGGATCTTCCAGCCCCAAAACGCAATCTTATTCCAACGCGAATTTTTCCGCTGGTTTGATGAATACTTAAAATAGGATTTTAAGCCTTTAAATGATATTTCTATTAGCGAGTGCAAAATATTTCAAGTGAGAATCAACTTTTCTCGCAAAATAGTTTGGTAGTTTCGAATTTATACCTACCTTTGCACTCGCTAACAAGAAATAAGGCAATGCGCTTCACTTGAGGGTTAGCAAACACAACACTTGGTGTGGTAGTTCAGTTGGTTAGAATACCTGCCTGTCACGCAGGGGGTCGCG
>CAZSKF010000030.1:0-19648 GCA_964607405.1 uncultured Proteiniphilum sp.
ATGTTCAATCTAACAATGCTGCTATTGCTCAAATCTTGACTAGCAACTATGTTGGAGCTGAAAACATTTTGAAATCACTTAAAAACCCTGATGCTCTTTCATACTACTTGTTGGCAGTAATTGGTTCAAGAACAAACAACTTTAATGATGTATTGTCTAACCTACGTTCAGCAGTTGCAATGGATAGCAGCATTGCTACCAGAGCTCTTAAAGACTTGGAATTTGCTAAATACAAAACAAATGCAGATTTCTTATCTATCTTGAGATAATGAGAACAAAGCACTAGCTTCAAATAAACTAAAGGAGAGACATTAATCAGTCTCTCCTTTTTTTGTGTGCAAAAAAGTAAATTCTACGGAACAACTTTAGCATAATTGTTATACCTTTAAAATTTAAATTTATCTTTAGATTGTGTTTCAATCATGTTTTGTGTTATTAAGGTGACATCAAATACGTTGTATGAGATATTTTGAAGTTTCACTATATAACCTATATTGGCAATGATTAAAACACGAATTTTAAATTTGGAAAGTGACTATGAGAGCAAAAGCAATAATAAAGCATTTGGGATATGTAATTCTATTTAATTCGTTTTTTCTTTTCATTGCTTCAGCCGTATCTTTATATAATGGAGAGTCGTCTTTTAATCCATTATTCTATACCGCACTAATAGGTGTTGCTATTGGACTAACTCCACAATTATTAATAGAAAAGATTATAGAAATAAACTTCAATGAAGGATTGGCTATAAGCGTTTTTGGATGGATTGCAACTTGTTTGTTTGGTGCAATACCCTACGTGATGTGGGGTGGTGAATTTACAATCGGAAATGCAATATTTGAGAGTGTGTCGGGATACACTACCACCGGAGCCACAATTTTGCAAGACATAGAAACCTTGACAAAAGGGCTTCTTTTTTGGAGATCTGCTACACACTTCATAGGTGGTATTGGTGTTATTTTGTTTGTATTATTAATACTACCCAACACAAAAGGAGTTCAGGCTCATATATATAAAAGTGAAGTTTCAAACCTGTCCTCCATGAGTTTTATAATGAGAACAAAACAAGCAGTTCGGGTAATCTCTATGGTATATGTGGGTTTAAATGTAATCCTAACTCTTTTATTGTGGTTGCAGGGTATGACATTTTTTGATGCAGTATGTCATTCCTTTTCTACAATTGCAACCGGGGGATTCTCTACAAAAAATCTAAGTATTGCATATTTTGATAATATTGGAATCGAAATAACACTTACTGTTTTCATGTATTTAAGCAGCCTCCATTTTGGACTATTATTTCTAACAATAACCGGATCTGAAAATAACATATTCAAATCTAAGTTAGTATGGATGTTCACCCTTGTTCTGATTTTTGGGATAATGCTGATTACACTAAACTTGATGTTGGAGAATAACTACAGCTTCTCACAAGCTTTGAGGCATGCTTCTTTTCAAGTTGTTTCATTATCTTCTACAACCGGCTCTGCTACTATAGATACTAATACCTGGCCAGTATTCTCAAAAATAATAATGATATACTTTATGATTCAGTGTGCAATGGCTGGATCAACGGGCGGCGGTATTAAATTTGACAGAATATATATATACTTTGCTTCACTAAGCAAAAGAATTAAGTTGATGATGCACCCAAAAGGACTGTATGCCGCAAAAGTAAATGGGAAACCGATATCGCAGGATATAGAGCATCAGGTTTTGGTATTTATTATATTGTATGTAATGATATTTTTTGTGGTAACACTGATATTATCAGCAATGCATATTGAGGGAATGACCGCCCTTAGTGCCTCTATATCCACAATAGGAAACGTAGGCCCTGGTTTTAATGAAATAGGCTCGTTGGGTAATTACTCTCAATTTCCTTTGGCCGCAAAGTATTTACTCTCTATAAACATGATTATAGGGCGATTGGAAATTCTAAATGTATTCACACTCTTTATTATATTGATAGCTAAGAATTGAAATTGAAAAATGCTTTTGTAGAAAGAAAGCCGTATCTTTGCAATCATTTTAATAATAAGTAAGTAATATAATTATGAATTTCGTTGAAGAACTTCGCTGGAGAGGCATGATTCAGGAAATTATGCCTGGTACGGAAGAACAATTACAAAAAGAATTAACTTCGGGCTACGTGGGAATTGACCCAACAGCCGATTCGTTACATATTGGTCACTTGGTGGGTGTAATGATGCTTCGCCATTTGCAGCGCGCAGGTCACACACCTATAGCTCTTATTGGAGGTGCTACAGGAATGATTGGAGATCCATCAATGAAATCGGCCGAAAGAAAACTGTTGGATGAAGAAACACTTCGTCGCAATCAGGCAGGTATTAAAAAACAACTTTCAAAGTTTTTGGATTTCGAAAGTGATATACCCAATAAAGCACTGTTGGTAAATAACTACGATTGGATGAAAGAGTTTTCATTCTTATCGTTTATTCGTGATATTGGCAAGCACATCACCGTTAATTATATGATGGCTAAAGACTCTGTGAAGAAGCGCCTTAGCGGAGAAGCCTCAGAAGGATTGTCATTTACAGAGTTCTCATATCAGTTGATGCAGGCATATGACTTTTTGCATTTATATCGCGAAAAAGGTTGTCGCTTGCAGATGGGTGGGTCGGATCAGTGGGGTAATATCACAACCGGTTCAGAGCTTATCCGTAGGGTAGAGGGTGGAGAGGCATTTGCTTTGGTTTGTCCTCTTATCACAAAGGCTGATGGTGGCAAATTTGGAAAAACAGAGTCGGGCAACGTATGGCTTGACAGCAGATACACATCACCATATCAGTTCTATCAGTTTTGGCTTAACGTAAGCGATGCTGATGCTGATAAATATATTAAGATATTTACCTCACTGTCAAAAGAAGAAATTGATGGCCTGATAGCAGAACAAGAGGCTGCACCACATTTGCGTCCTCTTCAAAAACGTCTTGCCGAAGAAGTGACCGTAATGGTACACTCGCGTGAAGACTATGAGATGGCAGTAAATGCTTCACAAATATTGTTTGGAAAATCAACTTCACAAACTCTTCGCTCTATTGATGAAACCACTTTCTTGCAAGTATTTGAAGGTGTGCCACAGTTCACAATATCTAAAGATGAATTATCAAAAGGAATTAAGGCTGTAGATTTACTTACAGACTCAGCAGCTGTGTTCCCATCTAAAGGTGAAATGAGAAAGACCGTTCAGGCAGGAGGTGTGATGATTAATAAAGATAAGTTGGAGTCGTTTGATGACGAAATCAACAGCTCACATCTAATTGGCGACAGATACATTCTGGCACAACGTGGCAAGAAGAACTATTTTCTTTTGATAGCCGAGTAAAAAGTGAAAACAGAAGTGGACATAAATAAGAAACGAGAATATCAATATCAGATATCTACTCAGCATATAGATTTTCAGAAAAATGTAACTCTCTCTTCGTTGTTTCATTTAATAATGAAGACGGCAGGAAGAGATGCAGATAATAATGGTTTTGGCCTGCTGAAGCTACAGTCTGAAGAGGAATATACCTGGGTGCTCTCTAGATTTGTATTAGATCTAGAGAGATTTCCACAAGAGGAAGAACAAATCACTATAGAAACATGGATAGAGGATGTGCAGACCATGTTTACCACTCGTAACTTCAGAATTACAAATGGCAATGGCAAATTGGTAGGTTACGCTTCTTCATCGTGGGCTATTATTGATATTAATACCCGACGTGGTGTCTTGCTCGATTCTATTCCCTCTATGAATGGATTTGTGCTCCCTGAATCAACCCCTATAGGTGCACCTACCCGAATTCCTAATGTGAATGGTGAAGTGGCAAATACTTTCAAAGTAAAGTATAGTCATATTGACGTTAACGGTCATGCCAGCAGTCCATATTATATCCAGTGGATTGCCGATTGCTTTCCGCTAGACTTTTATAAAAGCCACCGAATGAAAAGATTTGAAATCAACTTTATGAAGGAGATAACTTTTGGCGACAGCGGAGAAGTTTCACAGGAAATGAAGTTTGAAAATGATTATTATTTTCAAATCAAAACAGAGGAAAAGGGTGTTGCATGCAGGGCTAGAATGATGTTTCTGGATGATAAAGTGTAAAAATAGCACTTTTGGAGGGAAAAAGTAAAAAAGGTGTTGAAAAGTTTGGTTGATATAAAAAAAAGCTATACTTTTGCATTGCTTTTAACGAAGCACACTGAGGATTGTCCCATGGTGTAATGGTAGCACTCCTGATTTTGGTTCAGTCAGTCTAGGTTCGAATCCTGGTGGGACAACTTAAAACAATCCGCAAACCCTGTTAGTCGAAAGATTAACAGGGTTTGTTTTTTTATGTAAAATATTTGGTAAGTATAAAAAGAAGCTGTACTTTTGCATTGCTTTTAACGAAGCACACTGAGGATTGTCCCATGGTGTAATGGTAGCACTCCTGATTTTGGTTCAGTCAGTCTAGGTTCGAATCCTGGTGGGACAACTTAAAACAATCCGAAAGCCCTGTTGGTCGTTAGACTGACAGGGCTTTTTTTATTAGTATTCATCGGTCTGATTTTTGATTATGAGGGTATTCCTAAAATTCATCATGCTAATAACCTTAAATTTCCTGGATCAGTTTTTCTTGAGTGATTTTACTACCTGAAAGGATAAATATCGATTATTCTTGGGTGTCCCGAGCTCTTTTTTTTGTGTAGATTGCGATGGAGCAAACGAAAACTGCTACAAAAGTGGATATATGTGGATATTTATCCACAACAGAACACTATAATATTGTTGTGTAGGTCTTTTATCTCAATTTGAGCTTCGAAAATTTGAAGGATAGGTTTAATATCTTCATTTGAGGTTTCGGATTTTTCAAGCTGGACTTAGATATCTCCATTTGTGTCTAAGAAATCATGGTATTTTATAGATTATCTATCTTTAATATCCAACTTTGAATAATTCAAAAAGTATTTCATCTACAAATATGATAAATCTGATAATTCAAAAAAAATATTGTTGGAAAATCAATAATATTAAATAATCCAACATATTTATAATCTACAAATCAATTATCTTGAATAATACATAATATTTATTGCATATTAATTGATTATATACACTAATGTAATCTTTATATTAATCTCTATTCACATCTGAGCACACGAAGATATGGATAAATATCGGATGTGCAATGGATAATTGTATGAAAATATAAAAAAGGCTACTCTAATGATATTTAGAGTAGCCTTTAGTGTGATTATCGTAAAATAGTGAGCCTAGCCCATATTATATATCTCTAGATAGTTGTTGTAGTGATTGTTCCAAACGTCAGCATTTTGGGGAGTAAACTGTGTTAACTCGGTAGAGGCTGCAACTATTTGTCTAACTTCTGCTTTATTGTTTACCAAGCCCTTTGCTTTGGCTTGAAGCATTATATTGCCCATGGCGGTAGCTTCGCATGGTCCAGCCAAAACTTCAATGCCAATTGAGTTTGCAGTAAACTGATTTAAGAGATTATTGTTTGAGCCTCCCCCAATTATATGAAGCCTTTCTATTGGTCGGCTATGCAGTTGTTTTAATTCCTCCAGATTTTGCCTGTATCTAAAAGCAAGACTTTCGTAGATGCATCTTGCTATTTCTCCGATGGATTGGGGCACGTACTGATTTGTGTTTTTGCAATACTCCTGAATAGATTCAATCATGGAGTCGGGAGATGAAAAAAGATCTGAGTCGGTATTGATAAAGCACTGAAATGGTTTTGCCTTTTGTGCTGCATCAACAATTTCGGGATATGTGAGTTTGTTTTCCTTATCCCATTCTTTTTTGCATTGTTCAATCAGCCACATGCCGCAGCTGTTTTTCAATAGACGGATAGATCCATCAGCGCCTCCTTCGTTTGTGAAGTTCAAATCATAAGCCTCATCAGTTATTACGGGGTGCTCGCTCTCAACTCCCATTAATGACCAAGTGCCCGAGCTTAGATATGCAAAATTATCGTCTTTGGCAGGAATTGCAAAAACTGCAGATGCGGTATCGTGACCGGCCACAGCTATTACGTCTATATCCCCTGCGCCTGTTGCCTGTTTCACAGTTTCGGATAGTGTCCCTATTTTTGTTCCGGAAAAAACTATTGGTGCGAAGTTGTCTTCACTTAATCCTATAGCATCAAGAAGATCTTTGTCAAATTTCTTTTCGTGAGGATTAATCATTTGTGAAGTAGAGGCTATTGTATATTCTGTAACCATATTTCCGGTTAGGAGATATGCCAGTGCATCAGGCGTGAAAAGTATTTTGTCTATTTGTGGAAATATAGATGACTTGTTTCGTCTTTGCGTATCAAGTTGAAACAAACTATTGATATCCATTATCTGATTGCCGGTTTTTTTATACACTGTTTCTTTGGGAACTCTTTTGAAAAACTCATCTGCGGCTCCAATATTTTTGATGTCGCGGTAGCTGTATGGCATACGGAGAAGTTCACCATCTTTGCCAAAACAAACAAAATCAACACCCCATGTATCAATTCCCAATGATGAAATCTTAATTCCTTTTTCTACAGTATATCTTATTGAGTTTAGTATCTCATTATATAAGTGATATAAATTCCAGTATGATCGTTCGTGAATATTGATTATAGGATTGGCAAATCTATTTATTTCATTTAGCTCTAGTATTCCGTCTTTTATTGTGCCTACTATAGCTCTGCCGCTAGTTGCGCCAAGGTCTATAGCCAAAAAATTACTATTGTTTAATTTACTCATGTTATTATAAATATAGATATGATTTTCATTTTGATTTTACAAAAGTAGATATAATAGTTATTAGTCCAAATTATTATGCCGTTTGAAAATATTTTATAGTCAAATCTCTAAAATATTTGTGTTATGATAGATAAATGATATCTTTGTGTCAGCATAGCTCAGCACAGAGTATGCTTGATATTAAATACCTTATAAATAATTAAATGGCAACAATAATAATAATGCCCAAACAGGGGCAATCAGTGGAAACATGCATTATTTCTTCTGTTAACAAGAAGAAGGGAGACACCGTGAAAAAGGGAGATGTTTTATTTTCCTATGAAACCGATAAGGCCTCGTTTGAAGAGGAGTCATCAATTGACGGAGTGGTTCTCGAATCATTTTATGATGAGGGAGATGAAGTACCCGTATTAGATAGTATGATGATTATTGGGGATGTAGGCGAAGACTACTCTGCATTGATGTATGAAATAAAAAATGCCAAACCCCAAACTGAAGATAAAATAGAAGAACCCGTAGAAGCCAAAGAAGATATAAAAGAAATATCACAGCCCGCGGTTTCTGAAAAAACAAATAGTGAGATTTTTATTTCGCCACGTGCAAAAAGTATTGCCAACAAAGAGGCTTTGGATTATAGTCAAATTGTGGGTACAGGGCCTAATGGGCGAATTATTGAGCGAGATATATTGCTGGCATTGGAAAACAGACCACGAATGACATCCTTGGCTAAAATGATAGCTGCAGAACAGAATTTGGAGCCACAACAACAAGGAACAGGACTAGGAGGAAAAGCAAAGGCTTCGGATTTGAGTACACCCACAAATACAGTATATGGCACCGACTATGAGGATGTGAGGCTGTCTAATATCAGAAAGCTTATTGCAAAATCGATGCATGCCTCGTTGCAAAACTCGGCGCAACTTACTCACCATCTTTCGGCAGATGCACGACAATTACTGAATTTAAGAAAGCAAGCTAAGATCAGCTTTGAAGCCGGCAATATTTCGGCTAATATAACCATAAATGATATGGTGTGCTTTGCAGTGGTGAAAGCTTTGAAAAAATATCCAAACGTGAATACTCATTTCATGGGTGACTCGGTGAGGAAATTCAAAAAAGTGCATTTGGGCTTGGCTGTTGATACAGATAGAGGATTGATGGTTCCTGCGGTTAGAAATGCTGATGATTTATCTATTGTGGGGCTATCTAATCAGCTGAGTGAGGTGGCCAATTCGTGCAGAACGGGTGGCATAAGCCCCGACTTGTTGGCGTCAGAAGCTGGAACGTTTACAGTTTCAAATCTTGGCAATTATGGGGTGGAGATGTTTACGCCTATTATCAATTTACCTCAAGCAGCTATATTGGGTGTTAATACTATTGTGCCTCGTCCAAAAGATATTGGAGATGGTGTGTATGCATTTGTTCCACATATTGGATTGAGCTTGACGTATGATCATCGTGCTCTGGATGGAGGTGAAGCTACACGATTCTTGAAGCAAATAGCTATTGAAATTGAAAATCTAAACATAGAGTTCTAAAACATTAAAAACAAAAAACCTAAAACAAAAAATATAATAATTATGTATGATCTAATAATTATCGGAGGAGGGCCGGCAGGATATGTTGCTGCAGAACGAGCCGGCGAAAAGGGCCTTAAAGTAGCTCTATTTGAAAAGAAAAATCTTGGTGGCGTATGTCTTAATGAGGGATGTATTCCTACCAAAACAATGTTATATAGTGCCAAAACATACGAGAATGCACTTCATGGTGATAAGTATGGTGTTTTTGCAGAGGGTGTTCGTTTTGATTACGGAAAGGTTGTGGCCAGAAAGAATAAGGTGGTGCGCAAGCTGGTAGCAGGTATCAAAACAAAGATGAAGGTTAATAATGTTGATGTAATAACTGGAGATGCCTACATTGCAGGACGAGATAATGAGGGTGTGAAAGTTACTTGCAACGACGAGAGCTACGCCGGCAAGAATCTTTTGATTTGTACAGGGTCTGAAGCTTTTGTTCCTCCAATTCCGGGGATAAGCGAATCGGGTGATGTGATTGTTACCAATAGAGAAATATTGGCGATGAAAGAACAACCTGAGTCTATTGTAGTAATAGGTGGTGGTGTAATTGGTATGGAGTTTGCCAGTTTCTATAATACTATTGGTACCAAAGTAGTGGTAGTGGAGATGTTGCCCGAAATTTTGGGTAACACCGACTCTGAGATTTCTGAAATGTTGCGTGATATTTATGCAAAGAAAGGTATTGAATTTAATCTTAACGCAAAGGTGGTTAAGATTGAAGGAAATAAAGTTATATACGAAAAGGATGGTGAAACTCACACCGTAGAAGGTGATAAGATTCTGGTGAGTGTTGGCCGTAGAGCTGTTACTCAGGGCTTTGGTCTTGAGGAGTTAGGCGTGGAACTGTTTAAAGGCGGTATAAAGGTTGACGAGAAAATGCGTACCAACATTCCTAATGTGTATGCAGCAGGCGATGTGACAGGTTTTTCACTTTTGGCACATACAGCTAGTCGCGAAGGCGAAGTGGTGGTTAATAATCTAACAGGGCGCAATGACATTATGAGATATAATGCTATTCCCGGTGTTGTTTATACCAATCCTGAAGTAGCAGGAGTAGGAGAGACCGAAGAAAGTGCAAAAGAGAAAGGGATAAACGTTAAGGTGATTAAACTTCCTATGGCTTATTCCGGTCGCTTTGTTGCCGAAAACGAAGGTGGAAATGGTATTTGCAAAGTAGTGGTTGGCGAAAAATATGGCGAGGTTCTTGGTGTGCATATGCTGGGCAACCCAAGCAGCGAGATGATATATGGTGCTTGTATGGCTATAGAGCAGGAGATGACTTTGAAAGAGATGCAAGAGATAGTATTTCCACACCCCACTGTAAGCGAAATATTTAAAGAGACTGTATTTGCGTTTAAATAAGCCATCCACAATTCAGAGCTTGAATAATTAATTATAAAAAAACTCAAAGGGTGTGTTTATTTGAACACACAATAAAAATATATATAATGCCTAAAATTCAATTTATAGATCCTACAGAATCCAGAAAACCTGGATTTGTGGAGTTTCAGCCGATTCCTGTTAATCAGTATCAGAAGTCGGTGAAAGATGAAAAAGACAATTTTACAAACGAAGAATTTAAATCCATTTATCACGATATGGTGCTTATACGTGAGTTTGAGACAATGCTCAATCTCATAAAAACACAAGGTGAATATAATGGTGTATCATATAATCATCCGGGCCCGGCGCATTTGTCGATAGGGCAAGAGTCGGCTGCCGTGGGTATGGCATGGACATTGGATGTGGACGACTTTATTTTTGGTAGTCACCGCTCGCATGGTGAAATTATAGCCAAAGGTATGTCGGCAATAAATAAGCTGAGCGATGAGGCTCTTACCCAAATAATGGAGTCTTTCTTTGATGGTGCTGTGCTTAAAGTGGTGAAGAAAAACTTTAGCGGAACAACAAAAGAACTGGCTCGCAGATTCTTGATTTACGGAATACTGGCTGAGATATTTGCCCGCGAAACAGGGTTTAATAAAGGTTTGGGAGGCTCAATGCATGCTTTCTTTACTCCTTTCGGAGTGTATCCTAACAATGCTATTGTGGGAGGCTCGGGAGATATAGCAGTAGGTGCGGCACTATATAAAAAGGTGAACCGAAAACCGGGACTGGTTGTGGCCAATATTGGCGATGCATCTTTGGGCTGCGGACCTGTGTGGGAAGGAATCACATTTGCCTCCATGGATCAGTTTAGAGAGCTATGGGAGGGAGATATGAATGGTGGACTGCCTGTGATTATTAATATAATGAATAATCAGTATGGCATGGGTGGGCAAACCTGTGGCGAAACCATGGGGTATGATATTGCTGCGCGTATTGGTGCAGGAGTAAATCCCGATCAGATGCACGCCGAGCGTGTAGATGGCTACAATCCATTGGCAGTTATTGATGCATATAAGCGCAAGAGAAAAGTAATAGAAGAGAAGAGAGGTCCTGTTTTGCTGGATGTTCTTACTTATAGATATAGCGGTCACTCGCCTAGTGATGCTTCTTCTTATCGTACAAAAGATGAGGTGGAGGCTTGGGAAAATCAAGACTGCATCAAAACGTATGGTGAGCAATTGCTGGAAGCGGGTGTAGCCACACAGTCTGACTTGGATGATGTGTGGACTGATGTGAAAAAGCTCGTGTTTGAGATGTTCACAATAGCTATAGATGATGAGGTTTCGCCTCGTATGCATAATGCTGAGATTATTAGCGATATGATGTTTTCAAACGGATCGCTTGATAGCTTCTCAGATGCTAAGCCTGATGTGCTAATGCCGTTGGAAGATAATAGCAGGGTGAAACGTATTGCAGGTAAAGAGCGATTTGCTTTTGATACAGATGGCAAGCCTTTTAGCAAGATGAAGCAGTATCAGCTTCGCGACGCTATCTTTGAGTCTATAATGGATAGATTTTACAAGGACGCTTCACTGATTGCATATGGTGAAGAAAACAGAGATTGGGGTGGAGCTTTTGCCGTGTATGGCGGAATGACAGAAGCGTTGCCATATCACAGATTATTCAATTCTCCTATTTCGGAAGCGGCTATTGTGGGTACTGCCATTGGATACGCTATGTGTGGCGGTAGGGTGATACCTGAAATTATGTATTGCGACTTCTTGGGTCGTTCGGGTGATGAGGTTTTCAACCAATTGCCTAAATGGCAGGCAATGAGTGGTAATGTACTAAAGATGCCCGTAGTGCTTCGTGTTTCTGTAGGTTCTAAATATGGTGCTCAGCACTCGCAAGACTGGAGCTCGCTGGTTGCACACATTCCGGGGATTAAAGTAGTATTTCCCGTAACGCCGTATGATGCCAAGGGTTTGATGAACTCGGCATTGCAAGGTACAGATCCTGTAATATTCTTTGAGAGCCAAAGGATATATGACGTGGGTGAGCAGTTTCATGAAGGTGGCGTGCCCGAAGGTTATTACGAAATTGCCATTGGCGAACCTGACATTAAAAAGAAAGGTGAGGATATTACTATCCTAACTATTGGGCACACTTTGTATCCTGCATTGGAGGCGGCTAAAGAATTGGAAGAGAAATATGGAATGAGTGCTGAGGTGATTGATGCACGTTCGCTGGTTCCATTCAACTACGAAATGGTTATAGAATCGGTTAAGAAGACAGGGAAAATAATAGTTGCAAGTGAGGCCACCACTCGTGGTTCTTTCTTGAACGACTTGGCTGCAAATATTGGTTCGCTATGTTTTGATTATCTTGATGCACCTGTGGCAGTATTGGGTTCTCGCAATTGGATTACTCCTGCGCATGAACTTGAGCATGCTTTCTTCCCACAGCCATCATGGTTTATAGATATGATTCACGAGCGCATACAACCGCTAAATGGATATGTGTCGGGACAGAACTTTACTGATTCTGAATTTGTTCGCAGATCCAAAAAAGGTGTTTAGAATAACTGTTTAATCAGCGTTTAAACGCTGATTAAACTATATATAAATAACAATTTATTAATAAAATAATTAGATGATTTACTTAGCAGATACAGCAAATATTGAGGAGCTAAAGGAGCTTTTCAAATATCTACCTATAGAGGGTGTTACTACAAACCCTTCAATTATAAAAAATGCAGGGAAGCCACTTTCTGTGATTATTCCAGAGATAAAAGAAGTAATTGGCAATAAGATGTTGCATCTTCAGGTGGTGAGCGAAAAGGCTGAGGATATGCTGGCAGAGGCAAAGTTTTATAGAAACTATTTTGACCTGAAGGATAATTACTATGTTAAAATCCCGGTAACTAAAGAAGGTTTTAAGGCTATCAGAATGGTTAAAGATGCAGGGATGAAAGTAACAGCAACTGCAATATTTACGCAGCAACAGGCACTGATGGCTGCCAATGCAGGTGCCGATTATGTGGCTCCTTATGTTAATAGGCTTGATAATATTGTTTCGCATGGTATTGATGTTGTTTCTGATATTGTGAAAACATTAAGATATAACAATTCAAACTGTCATGTGCTTGCGGCAAGTTTCAAAAACCTAGACCAGGTATTCCGAGTTAGCATGGTAGGAAGTCAGGCAATGACAGCATCTTATGATGTATTGATGTCTATAGTGAATCATCCAATGACAGACAAGAGTGTTGAGGACTTCATAGACGATGCCAAGGATTATTATGATATAACACCTGAATTCTAATATGAGCTACTCAAAAGTTAATGCGCATTTGCATACTCCTTATTCATTTAGTGCTTTTCAAGATGTGAATGATGCTCTTGACAGAGCACTTGATGAAGGGGTGTCGGTAGTTGGCATCAACGATTTTTATACTGCCAGAGGCTATAGCGAATGGGCAGAAGGCTGCAAAGCCAGAAATATATATCCTCTGTTTAATATAGAGCTTATAGGGCTCAACGAAGAGGATCAAAAAGCAGGACTAAGAGTTAATGACCCCGCTAATCCGGGCAGAACTTATATTAGTGGAAAAGGGTTGTCGTATCCATTCAAATTATCTGAACCATTTGCTACTAAATTATCAGATGTATTGGCCGAGTCTGACAAGCAGGTTGTGGCTATGTGTCACAAGTTGAATGCTGCTCTTGCCAATCTTGAGTGTGGATTTAGTTTGGATATCGATTGGATACGCAATGAACTCACTAAGGGTATGATTCGTGAGCGCCATCTGGCAAAAGCTCTTAGAATAAAGGCTTACGAGTATTGTAATGATAGTGCTGAGTGTATCAATAAGCTATTTGAAAAGCTGTTCAACGGAAAGAGCTTGAAATCTAAGATTGACGACTTAGCTGCTGTTGAAAATGAAATCAGAGGAAATCTATTAAAATCGGGTGGTGCTGCATATGTTGCAGAAACTCCTGAAGCCTTTTTGCCTGTAACGGACGTTTGCAATATCATTCTTGCAGCGGGCGGAATTCCTACTTATCCATTCTTGGCTGATGATGCCAATGGTGGTTATACTGATTTTGAAGCTGACTTGCAAAATGTGGCTGAAGTGTTGACCAAACGAGGGTTTCACTCTGTAGAGTTTATATCAACACGCAATGATGTGGCACTACTTGAGAAGTATGCATCCTATTTGCATAATCAAGGTTTTGTGGTTACGCTTGGCAGCGAGCACAATACTCCCGCTATGGAGCCTATAGAGTTGTTTGCGCGTAATAGTACTCCGCTTACTGACGAATTGATGAGGATAAATTATGAAGGTGCATGCGTTATCGCAGCTCATCAACACTTGATATCACAAGGACTTGATGGATATTTGGATGAGCATGGTAATGCAGACAGAGCATCAAGAGATGAGTTTATAAAACTAGGAGATGAAGTGATAAAAGCTGCAACCATTAAGCAAGAACTATAAAACTCAATTTTAAAACACAGATGATATTATGATAGATACAATGAAAAATGAAATAAGCATAGAACACATAGTTCCGGCTCTGAGAATGATTCTTTCTTCTGAAGAGCTGAAAACATTGAGGGTTGTAGAGGGTGTTACAGTTGAGGAGATATCAAGTAAATATCCTCTAGTTGGCGATGATTATATCCATTTGAGTGGAAGTGATAGCGAGCAATTGCTAGAAGCGGCACAAAAGATTATTGCTGACTTTACAAACAAAAACCAGTATCAGCCAAAGGCTATATTGGTAGATGGCGTGGGGCTTATCGTTGTAGGTGATAATGCCAAGCATTGTGAATACTTGCTCAATGAACAGGAAAAAACGACCGATAAAGATACTACCGATTCAAAATTAAAATACAAGAAGCGTGCACAGAATAAAACAATTATTGTAACTGGTGCCGCACAAGGATTTGGTGAGGGCATAGCGCGCAATCTATTGCAAGAGGGAGCAAATATAGTTGTGGCAGACCTTAATGAGGAGGTAGGCAAGAGCACCGTAGCTCAGTTCAATTCCATAGCCGAAGATAATAAAGCAATATTTGTGAAGACGAATGTTTCGGATATTGATAGCATCAAGAATATGGTACGTCAAGCCATTATTAATTTTGGAGCAATAGATACTTTTGTTAGCAATGCAGGTGTATTAAGAGCCGGAGGGCTGGATGATATGACACCTGAGGATTTTGACTTTGTGACAAAAATAAATTATAATGCATACTTCTATTGTGCCAAGTATGTGAGCCCCGTAATGAAACTTCAAACAAAGTATGGTGCTAAATCATATTTTGCCGATATAATTCAGATCAATTCAAAATCGGGATTGAGGGGTAGCAAAGCCAACTTTGCATATGCCGGTGGAAAATTTGGCGGAATCGGCCTCACTCAATCGTTTGCTCTTGAGCTTGCTCCATTTCGTGTAAAGGTTAATAGCATATGTCCCGGCAACTATTATGAAGGTCCTTTGTGGAGTGATCCCGAAAATGGTCTCTTCGTTCAATACTTGAGAGCGGGAAAAGTGCCCGGTGCAAAAACAGTAGATGATGTGAAAGCGTTTTATCTGGCACAAGTGCCAATGAACACCGGGTGTACTCCTGAAGATGTAACCAAAGGAGCACTATACTTAATGGATCAGTGTGGCGAGACAGGGCAGGCACTACCCATAACGGGCGGACAGGTTATGCTAAGCTAGCCGGCACTAATTAATTAAAAAGAAAAATATAAATACAAATAAAACAAATCAAAAATGAAAACAAAAGCAGTTAGACTTTATGGCAAGAATGATCTTCGTCTCGAAGAGTTTGATTTGCCACCAATAAAAGATGATGAGATATTGGCAAAGGTTGTATCCGATTCTTTGTGTATGTCCACCTACAAGGCGGCGTCACAAGGCTCTGATCACAAGCGAGTGCCTGATGATATAGCTGAGAATCCAATAATGGTTGGACATGAATTCTCCGGTGTATTGCTAGAGGTTGGTAAGAAATGGGCTCATAAATTTAAAGCGGGAGATAAGTTCTCAATACAGCCGGCTTTATATTATGAGGATGGTCCTGTTGGTATTCTTAGCGCGCCCGGTTATAGCTATCCACACATTGGTGGCGATGCAACTTATGTAGTGATTCCTAATGATGTGATGGAGATGGACTGTTTGCTTCCATATCATGGTGAGGGTTTTTACCCTGCATCATTATCCGAACCACTTTCGTGTGTGATTGGTGCAATGCATGCCAACTACCACACTACTCCGGGTAGCTATGAGCACAAAATGGAAATTGTGGATGGTGGAAAAATGGCAATTCTGGCAGGAGTTGGCCCTATGGGGCTTGCCGCAATTAGCTATGTATTAAACCGTGAAGATCGCAAGCCTTCATTACTGGTTGTAACTGACGTTGACCAGGCTCGTCTGGATCGTGCAGCATCAATATATACAGTGGATTTTGCTAAGTCACGTGGCATTGAATTACACTATGTGAATACAGGAAAAGTAGAAGATCCGGTGAAAGAACTGAAAGCTCTTAATGGTGGTAATGGATACGATGATGTGTTTGTTTTTGCACCCGTTAAGCAGGTTGTAGAACAAGGGGATGCTTTGTTGGGATTTGATGGATGTCTTAACTTCTTTGCAGGACCAAATGATCCAAACTTTAGTGCTACACTTAACTTTTACAATGTTCACTATGCTTATACTCATATTGTGGGTACTAGTGGAGGTAATAATGACGACCTGGTTGAAGCATTAGGAATGCTTAATGATGGACTAGACCCTGCAGGACTTGTTACGCACATTGGCGGATTGAATGCTGTTGCCGATGCTACTCTTAAACTACCTGAGCTACCGGGTGGCAAAAAGCTAATATATACGCATGTAGAAATGCCACTTACTGATATTAGTGATTTTGCAAAACTTGGCGAATCAGATCCATTCTTCAAATCACTTGCTGAAATTTGTGACCGTCACAATGGTCTATGGAACTTAGAAGCAGAAGCCTATTTGTTGGAGAATCATCCATCATTAAAATAAGAGAATAGAACTAATTTTTAAAAGCCGCATAACTATATTCGTTATGTGGCTTTTTTGTATCTGCTATTTTAGTAGTTTAACAAATGACTCGGGCAAGCAAATGTTTTCTATTCCCAATGCATCGGCAAACAGAGGTGCTATCTCCTCATCCTTAAATCCTGCAATGCCGCAACCTATACGTGTTACATAGAAATATTTATCATTGTGCTCCTTTGCATATTTTATAAAGTTGTCAACGTATGGTGCAATCTCATCTATACCACCATGCATTGTGGGGATTCCATAGCTTTGGCCTTGCATGCCCACACCCTGACCCCATATTGCTCCAAACTTTTGGGCTGCTATTAGTGCCGCACCACCTCCGTGGCTTCCCTCCAGGTTGCTGCCAAATACAAAAACCTCATCCGATTTTAGTTCGCTTATTTGATTGGGCGTGAATTGTGGACGTGATTTAAAATCTAATTTTGTCATGATTATCTTATATTTAATGTAAATGTTGAGTGTAAAGATAATAAAAAAAGATAGCTTGTATTATATAAAGTTTATATCTTTGCGCTTTAAATGTATGATTTACAACCATAAACTTTTAAAAACAAAAACAAAATGAAAAAGTTATCATTTTTACTATTGAGCATTGCAGTATTAATTTCTTGCAACAGTGCTCAGCAAAAAAGTAATTCTGAAGATGCAGAACAGCAAGAGGCTGTTGAGCAGGCTATTGGTGGCGACAAAGACGAGCACGGATGTCTAGCTTCGGCAGGAGAAACTTGGAGCGAATTGCTACAATCATGTATTAGAGTATTTGAGGTTGGCACACGTCTTCACCCTGTAGAAATTGCTGAAAGCGAAGCAGTAATTAGCGCATTTGTTGTATTTAATGAAGATCTATCAAAAGTGGAAGTGTTTTTACCTGAAGAATTAGAAGAAGCTATCATTCTTGAAAAGTCAGAAGGAGAAGTTTACCACAATGATGTGTATAAATTTGACACTACCGAATCAGTATTATATATAAATGACGAAGCAAAATATAAAGCAGAGTAATTAAATTAATATACTTGTTTGTTTGCGGTTTGGTTAATTCTCTATGAGAGATTAATCGAACCGTTTTTTTTAACACCCGTCTTAGTCTATCATAAAGACAACAATATATTGAATATCGGAATCAATAAAGCCGTCATAACCCCCATAATGCCGATGGCAAGACCACTTATGGCACCTTCCACAGCTCCCATTTCCATTGCTTTTAGTGTACCCAATGCGTGCGAAGCCGATCCAATAGCCAGTCCCTTAGCTACTTTGCTTTCAATGCCCAGTTTGCGTAGAATGTAAGGAGACACAAGACCGCCAAATAAACCACAGATCACTACAAAAGTTGCCGCAAGAGCAGGAATACCCCCTGTCTGTTCGGCAATGCTCAAAGCAATAGGAGTAGTCACAGATTTTGGAGCTAGTGAGGCAGTCATAATTTTGTCGGCACCCATCAGATGAGCTATTAATAACACAGATCCAATACCCACTATACCGCCAACAAAGACAGATGTAAGCATCGAAAGTACATTTCCCTTCACATGTTCAATTTGTTCATACAATACATATCCCAGAGCCACAACACTAGGTCCCAGCATGAAATGAAGAAAGCGAGTATCTTGCGCAAAGGTTTGATAATCGATACCCGTGATGCTCAAAAAAGGAATTATTATAACCATTGAGATTAATAATGGCTGTAGTATTGAAAGCTTAAATGTTTTGTAGAGCCAAACACCCAGCAGATATGTGCCAAATACGAGAGTAAGCATAAATAGTTCGCCCGACACATATGGGCGTATCAGATCTATTAATGCGCTATTTGCTAAGATTGTCATTTTTTCGTTTGTTTCTTTTTTCTAAATATTCCTGTGTTAGCGCCACACTAGCAATGGTGAGTATTGTGCTGATGCCTATAGTTGCCACAATGATAGGTATCGACTGCATAAGCAAATCGCCATACACCATCAAGCCCACAGCGGCAGGTACAAAAAATATAGCCATGTTTTTCACTATAAGAGTGGATGCCCCTCGCACATTCTCCGGGTTTAGCACCTTAAAGAAAAGTGCCAAGAAAAGCAATATCATTCCTATGATACTGCCCGGAATAAAATTGCCAATAAACATGCTTATCAGCTCGCCGATGTAGTAAAACAACAGTATGTAAAATAGTCCTTTAATCATATCAATTCCCTTATTCGGATGTGGTGAATTAGGGTAGTGCAAAGATACAATAAATGGGCGACATTGGTAATTTTCCTATATTTTATCTACTTTTGTATTAGTGCTTAATAAAACGATGTACTTTATGAAGATTATCTTTTCACACTCTACCACACCCTCCTTCAATCTTGCAGCGGAGGAGTATCTTTTTAAAAACAAGTTGGACAATTACATGCTGCTTTATGTAAATGAGCCAAGCATAATAATTGGTTCAAATCAGGCGGTGGTCAACGAAGTGGATATGGATTTTTGTATCGACAATGAGATACGAATCTATCGTCGCATGTCGGGTGGGGGAGCTGTGTATCACGATTTTGGAAATATAAACTACACATTTATCGCAGAGCACGCCCGCAATGCAATGAGTGCCGATTTTTTGATTCCGATAGTTGAAGTGCTTTCGCAAAAGATGAACATACCTGTTACGGTAGGTCAGCGAAAAGATTTGTGGCTTGAAGGATTTAAGATTTCAGGAACGGCGGCACATATTTCAAGAGGCCGCCAGCTACACCACGGCACATTGCTTTATGATGCCAAGGTGGACAACTTGCTTAAGGCACTATCGCCCGAACGAAGGGATGCAGTACAAAAAGCCACAGCCTCCGTGCCCAGCCCTGTCAAGAATATTCGCACTTTCCTTCTCGAGAGAGACGGCGTTGCGCCATATAAAGATGATTTTTTTGA
>CAZSKF010000031.1:0-19307 GCA_964607405.1 uncultured Proteiniphilum sp.
CCTGATCAAGCACTTGGAATGGATCAACTTTCAAGATATTTTTATCCAAATAAACCGGCAAGAACGAGCCAATATCATCGCGGCTATATCCAAAAGTCATTTGTGTCAAGTCGTTAGTACCGAATGAGAAGAAATCAGCCTCAGCAGCAATCTTATGAGCCGTAAGCGCCGCTCTTGGTATCTCAATCATTGTTCCAACTTTATATTCAATAGACTCACCATATTTTGCAAATACCTCATCAGCAGTTTTCACAATAACATCCTTTTGAGCTCTAAATTCATACAGAATACCAGTCAGCGGAACCATAATCTCTGGAATAGCCGTAACGCCCTCTTTCTTAAGTTCCAGTGCCGCTTCAATTATTGCACGTGTTTGCATCTCTGTAATCTCAGGATATAAATTGCCAAGACGGCAACCACGCAATCCCAGCATAGGGTTAGCCTCCAATAATCCTTCTACTCTTTCGTGAATCTCTGCAAACGAAACACCCATGACATCAGCCATCTCTTGTTGTCCCTTTTCATCATGCGGTACAAACTCGTGCAAAGGAGGATCAAGCAAACGAACAGTCACAGGATATCCATCCATAGCTTTAAAGATACCCTTAAAGTCTTCTTTCTGTAATGGAAGTAATTTATCCAATGCCAATCTACGTCCTTCCTCATCTTTAGCAAGAATCATTTCTCGCATAGATATAATCTTATCTCCTTCGAAGAACATATGCTCAGTACGGCACAATCCAATACCTGTAGCACCATAATTGCGAGCAACCTCTGCATCATGTGGAGAGTCAGCATTTGTTCTAACATTCATGCGAGTATATTTATCAGCTATCTTCATTAGCTCTAGGAAGTCGTCGCCTAGTTCTGCATCTTGTGTTGCAATCTTACCTTCATAAACAACGCCCGTCGATCCGTTAAGCGAAATCCAATCTCCCTCTTTGAACACCTGACCATTGAACGTCATTTTACGTTCTTTGTAGTTTATAACTGTATTATTAGCAGCAGAAACACAGCACTTACCCATTCCTCTGGCCACAACAGCAGCATGAGAAGTCATACCACCTCTTGCAGTAAGAATACCTTCAGCAGCAGCCATACCACGCAAATCTTCCGGAGAAGTTTCGATACGACACAAAATAACTTGTTTGCCTTGTGCTGCCCACTCTTCTGCATCATCAGCATGGAAAACAACTTGTCCACTAGCTGCACCCGGCGAAGCCGGAAGTCCATTAGTTACCGCTTTTGCGGCAGCCAAAGCGGTTACATCAAACACAGGGTGAAGAAGTTCATCCAACTTCTCTGCATCGCAACGCTGCAACACTGTTTTCTCATCTATATATCCCTGATGCATCATATCGATAGCAATCTTAACCATAGCTGCAGCTGTACGCTTTCCGCTACGAGTTTGAAGAATCCACAACTTACCATTTTGAATAGTAAATTCCAGGTCTTGCATATCTTTATAATGATCCTCTAGTTTTTGTTGAACATCAATTAGTTCTGCAGCACTCTCAGGCATAACCTCCTCAAGTGAAGGATATTTTGCTGCTCTGTCCTCTTCCGAAACACCTTGCAGTTTAGCCCAACGGCGCGATCCTTCAAGAGTAATTTCTTGCGGAGTGCGAACACCTGCCACAACATCTTCTCCCTGGGCATCAATTAAATACTCACCATTGAATATATCTTCTCCCGTTGCCGAGTCACGAGTAAATGCAACACCCGTTCCGGATGTTTTACCCATATTACCGTAAACCATAGCCTGAACGTTTACAGCCGTACCCCAATCATCAGAGAAATTATTCATTTTGCGATAAAATACTGCACGAGGGTTTGACCAGCTATCAAATACAGCCATCACAGCACCCCATAGCTGATCCCAAGCACTTTCAGGAAAATCTTTTCCAGTCTTAGTCTTTACAGCTGCTTTAAACTTAGCTACAAGCTCTTTAAGATCTTCTACAGTAAGGTCATTATCAAGCTCTACGCCTCTAGCCTCTTTCATCTCATCCATAATTTCTTCAAATGGATCGATATCATCTTTGCTTTCGGGTTTCATACCCAAAACAACGTCTCCATACATTTGAACAAATCTACGATAAGAGTCCCACGCAAAGCGCTCGTTGCCCGATTTTTCGGCAATACCCACTACTGCATCATCATTAAGACCAAGGTTAAGAACTGTGTCCATCATCCCTGGCATTGATACTCTCGAACCTGATCTCACAGATACCAGACATGGATTTTCTCTATCTCCAAATTTAGCACCCATTAGATTCTCTATATTTTCGATTGCCTTTTCTACTTCCGGCTTGATTTTTTCTACAACGTAATCTTTACCAAGCTTGTTGTATTCGGTACAAACTTCTGTAGTAATGGTAAATCCCGGAGGTACCGGAACACCTATTAGATTCATTTCTGCAAGATTGGCTCCCTTGCCTCCCAACAGATTCTTCATATCTGCGCGACCTTCAGCAGCACCGTTTCCAAAGGTATAAACTCTCTTTTTACTCATGTTTTTGAAAAATTTATGTGATAAAAATTAACAATTAATCTCTATAAGGTTATTGATTCTGCAAATGTAGTGAAATTATTAATAATAAAGCAAACGGATTTTTATATTAAAGGACATATTGGTATAAAAACTAAGGTTAACGACAGTAAATACACTTAAAAAGAACATTTACTCAATAATGATGTGACAATACCATATAAAAAAAAGAATGAAAGCAGAGTTTTCACCCTTTGCTCTCATTCTTTATATATAGTATAATACGTTTATTGCTAGTTATTCTATATTCTTTCTCACATTTGTAAGAAACATCTTCATAGCATCACTATCTTTTTCCTCAATAATGCCCAGCAACTCCTTAAGCTTCTCCCTGATATTTATCAACTGCTCGGGCGTGAAAGGATTAAAAAGAATCTCAGTCAATAGGAAATCATCTTCCGACAGCAATCCCTGAGCAATATTCATATGTCGTTTGAATGTAGTACCCGGTGCATCCTGGTGTTTCATTACCGAAGCAAAAACCAATGTTGACGCAAAGGGAATAGAAAGCGAATATGCTATAGTTTCATCATGCTCTCTGAAAGAATACTCAAAAACATTCAATTTTAATCGCTGATACAAATCTCTGAAAAACACCTTACCCAAATGCGACGACTCAGATATTATAATCGCACTTTGTGTGCTCAAATCATTGAGACTGGCAAATGTTGGACCAAACATGGGATGAGTAGAAACATATGGTCGCGTGCGCTCCCTATAAAACTCCTCAAGCCCTGTCTTTACAGAAGCTATATCACTCAATATACACGTTTCAGGCAAGTATTCTAATACACTATGAAATGCTTCAATCGTATATTTGAGAGTCACAGCATTAATAACCAACTCCGGCTGAAAACCTTCCACTTCCGCGGGGTCGGTCATCCGCAAAGTATTATAAGTAAATCTCAATCGCTGCGGATCAGTATCCAATACTGCCACTTCATGATCAAAACTTAGCACATCTGCAAAAAAGGCCCCCATCTTGCCGGCACCTAATATAAGTATCCTCATCTTTGTATCACTATTCATTATCACTTCTTATTATTTTCCATCACTTCAAACTGTTGTCTCACCGACTCGGTATGAATAGCCTCTAACACTTTAAGAGCAAAATCACCAGACATATCCATCTTCTCGGCTTGCTCTACACGATCTTTCAAAATATGGCTATAACGTCCCGTTTGCAAAATTGGCATACCATGCTCCAGTTTATACTGGCCTATTTCACGAGAAACTCTCATTCTCTTCGAAAGTAATTGCAATAGTTCGTTATCCAAATCATCAATTTGCTTTCTAAGTTCAGACAAATCTTCGGTAGATTGTACTTGATCGCGTATAACGATATTATTAGCAATATTGCCCAACACTTCAGGTGTAATTTGCTGATCTTTATCACTCCATGCCTCATCAGGATTGCAGTGCGCCTCAATAATAAGACCATAGAAATTCAAATCCATTGCACGCTGGCTCAAGGTTTCTATCATATCTCTCTTTCCACCAATATGGCTTGGATCGCAAATAATAGGAAGATTAGGGTATCTACGTTTCAGTTCAATAGGAATGTGCCATTGCGGAAGATTTCTGTAAACAGTTTTATCATTCGTGCTAAATCCTCGGTGAATTACACCCAATCTTTTGATTCCGGCGTTGTACAAACGCTCAACAGCACCAATCCACAACTCCAAATCGGGATTAACAGGGTTTTTTATAAGCACAGGAATATCCACACCTTCTAGAGTATCTGCTATCTCTTGCACAGCAAATGGGTTTGCAGCAGTTCTTGCACCAATCCAAAGCATATCTATACCATACTTAAGAGCCTCGTAAGCATGTTTCTCTGTAGCAACTTCCGTAGCAACATACATACCTGTTTCTTTTTTCACCCTTTGCAACCACTGAAGCGCAGGCACACCGGCACCCTCAAAGCCACCCGGCTTGGTACGAGGTTTCCAAACCCCGGCTCTAAATATCTTAACTCCCTGCTTAGCCAGCTGATGAGCTGTCTCCATCACCTGTTCTTCGGTTTCGGCACTACAAGGTCCTGAAATAATCAACGGACGCTTATCATCTATCCCTGGTAATAAAATTGATTCAAATTCCATAGTTATATTGTTTTTATTGTTTTATTTCTATTATTATTTTTCTGATAAATACTCTTTTATTCTATTGTAAGCTTCCTGTATTTTCTCTACAGATGAGCCAAGTGAGATTCTGACAAATCTATCTCCGTTGCTACCAAAAATTGCACCCGGAGTGATAAATACACGTGCCTTATATAATATATTGTCAACAAACTCTTTGCTAGCTGCCGCATCGTCAGGCAGTTTTCCCCAAACAAACAAGCCAACTTGTTTATTATCAAACTTGCAGCCCAACACATCCATTATCTTTTCGGCCCACACGCGTCGCTCAGCATATATTTCATTCATGCCTTTGTGCCATTCAGCATTATTATTAAGTGCAGCAATAGTAGCAAGCTGCATAGGCTTAAACTGACCACTATCGATATTACTCTTTGCCTTCAAAACCCATTTCACAAACTGAGGGTTAGAAGCAAGCATACCCATACGCCAGCCCGACATATTGTGTGATTTGCTCAAAGAGTTGAGCTCAATACAAATATCTTTGGCTCCCTCAACCGACAATATACTCAAGGGCTTATCATTCAATATAAAGCTGTAAGGATTGTCATGACATATTACAATATTGTGTTTCTTGCCAAAGGTAACTAGCTTTTCAAACAGCTCAACAGATGCATTTCCGCCGGTAGGCATATTAGGATAATTGACCCACATAAGCTTCACACCACTCAAGTCCATATTTTCCAGAGCCTCAAAGTCAGGCTGCCAGCCATCATTCTCGAGCAAATCATAAGTAATAGTGTTAGCACCTATCAAATTAGAAACAGACGAATAAGTAGGATATCCGGGATTTGGAATTAATACAGAGTCACCCTGATTAAGAAAAGTCATAGACACATGCAGCACACCCTCTTTTGATCCAATAAGAGGCAACACCTCATCTATTACCAGATCAACACCATATATACGCTTATACCAATCGGCATATGCTCGCCTAAGCTCAGGTATCCCTGTATATGGTTGGTATGCATGAACATCACTTTTTTGTGCTGTCTGCACCAATGTATTTATGGTATCCTCCGAAGGCATTCTATCGGGCGCACCCACACCAAGGCTGATAATATCCATACCCTCAGCATTCATCTTGGCTACTTCTGCCAGTTTCACTGAGAAATAATATTCCGAAACTCCTTTTATTCTCTCAGCCGGTTCTATTGATTTAATACTACTCATATTCTTATTTTTTAAACTGTTTGTCTGACTCATATTCACCTAGCACTTTCAGCCCTCCTACTAAAGGCAATATTGCTTCAATTGATTGCTTGTATCTGTTATAATCATTAAAAGAAAGATCTATGTAGAACTGATATTCCCATTCGCTGCCCACAATTGGCAGAGATTGAATACGAGTTAAGTTTATATCATAAAATGATAATACTGACAATACCTGTGAAAGGCTGCCCTCTTTGTGAGGCAAAGTGAAAACTAATGACGATTTATCGATAGTTGCTGATCGGCGAACCTCTTCAACCATATGTTCGTGAGCCAAAACCAAGAAACGTGTAAAGTTGCGCTTATTAGTTTCTATACCGCTAGCCAAAACCTCAAGATTGTAAATCTCGGCAGCCCTGTTGCTACAAATAGCAGCAACACCCTTCAGCTTATGCTCAAATATATCTCTCGCAGCCAAAGCAGTATCTTCATGCTCTACCACCTTCACATTAGGAAGTGTATCTAAAAAATCAGAACATTGCATCAAAGCCATGGGGTGAGAAATAACCTCTTTGATATCACTCAAGCTTTGCCCGGGCAAGGCAGACAATGTGTGAGAAATTCTCAACTTTTGCTCTCCAATAATCTTCATGTCATTACCTCTTAGCAAGTCATGATTTTGAAGAAGACCACCTGCTATAGTATTCTCTATTGCCATCACCGCAAATAAGCCGGCATCGTTATCAGCTTCATTAAAAATATCTCTGAAAGTCAAACATGGAACCAGCTCAAGCTCCTCATTAAAATAAGTATGTGCAGCAATATCATGATATGCTCCATGCCCCCCTTGTATAGCAACTCTTTTCATCTGATTTGAATATTATAAATAAAAAAAATCCTGCCGTTACTTCGACAGGATTTCAACACTCTAAAAATATTTTATTATTTAACTTTTTGCATATAAAATCCTGTTCTACTTCTTAAAGTAAAAGTAAAAAAAGAATGAATATGCAAAATTGTTTAGTTTCATTTTATCTGCTTTATTATGATAATGCTTGCAAAAGTACAACAAAAATAATATAAAGCAATAAAAAGTAGAAGTTTTTTTGATTTATCGTACATTTTATTCAAAAAGCAAGATTAACAGTGTTTTCAAAGATATCTCATTTATTTATGTATATTTGCACATTAAAATTTATCTAAACATCAAAAAAACTATCGATTTATGCTAAAAAATCACCCAAAAGGACTTATTGGTGCGGCTCTCTCAAACATGGGCGAGCGATTTGGCTTCTATGTAATGATGGCCATCCTGACATTGTTTTTAATGTCAAAATTCAATCTTACTGAAACAGAAGCAGGGTCATTGTACTCTATCTTCTATGGAGCAATATATATCTTAGCCCTAGTGGGTGGAATTATTGCAGACAAACTACAAAACTATAAAGGTACAATTATTGCCGGTCTAGTTATTATGTCACTTGGTTATGTATTACTGGCTATGCCGGCATTAATTTCCACAAAGTACATAGCACTTGCAGCACTATTAGTTATTGCATTTGGTAACGGACTATTCAAAGGTAACCTTCAGGCACTTGTTGGACAAATGTATGACAATGATAAATACAGAGACAAACGTGACTCGGGATTCCAAATCTTCTATATGTTTATCAATATTGGTGCAGTATTTGCTCCTTTCATTGCAACATACGTACGTAACACATTTGTAAAAATGCAAGGCTTTGCATACAATGCCGACCTTCCGGGGCTATGCCACCAACTATTAGATGGCAAGATGGCAGAGGATGTTATTAGTGGTCGTTTCACAGAATTGGCAGTAAGCGTATCAAGTAGTGGTACAGTTCCAACCGATATGATGACATTTGCTACCGACTATCTGCACGCTTTCAATACAGGATTCCACTATGCATTCCTTACAGCAGTTGGCGCAATGATAGTATCACTAATCATTTTCATGACTACAAAACGTAGCTTCCCAACGCCTAAAGCAAAAGCAGCAACTACAACTCAAAACATTTCTGCAGAAGAAATCAAGCAAAACGCAAAAGAAATCAAACAACGTATCTATGCTCTTCTTGCAGTATTTGGTATCGTAATATTCTTCTGGTTCTCATTCCACCAAAACGGATTAACGCTAACATTCTTTGCTAAAGACTACACCCGTCTGGGAGGCATATTCAATTCGGCAGAGATATTCCAAATGATTAATCCATTCCTGGTAGTATTCTTAACTCCAATTATTATTTTAATATTTGGCAGAATGGCTAAAAAAGGAAAAGAGCCATCCACACCAAAGAAAATTGCAATAGGTATGGGGATTGCCGCTACAGCATTTATAGTAATGGCTGTAGGTTCTATTGGCTTACCATTGCTTTCTGACGTAAAAGCACAAGGCGGATTGCCTGACGTTCAAAGAGTGACTCCATGGTTATTATTTGCCACATATTTCATTCTTACAGTTGCTGAGTTATTTATCTCACCACTGGGACTATCGTTTGTATCAAAAGTAGCTCCTGCACATATGCAAGGACTAATGCAAGGAGGATGGCTAACTGCAACAGCTGTTGGTAACTTCTCACTTTTCCTTGGTGCAATGATGTATCAAAACATTTCAATCTCGATTACTTGGACAGTGTTTGTAGCAGTTTGTCTAGTATCAATGTTTGTAATGCTTGGAATGGTTAAGTGGCTAGAAAAAGTAGCTTCATAGTTTCCGAAAGCAAATCATACTAATCTAAAATATAATAAGCCGGTGCAATTTGCATCGGCTTATTTTTTTATAAGATATCCGCACACGTTTGACCGCACACAATCAATCATCAATATGGCTAACCAACTATTGGTTTGTGCATAATCAGCCTAAAACAAGCTTCCCCAGAGGCGAGACGCCACCTAATCTATATATGTAATAATTTCTCAGGAGCACAATGGTCCACAATTTCAGACCAAAATATATTTCCAAAAGAAGTTTACGACCTAATTTGTTGTGAGATTGCCAACCCAGAAGTGGTTTTGCGTTATTCCGGAGATTATGTAACTTTCCAGATGTGGAAAGTGTCGTAATTATCCGTGGAATAGGCCTCTCGGAAGCGGGACGCGACGTAATTTCCCAGGGAAATGGCTACCCAAATGTTTGATGCGACATAATCGTTCGAAGATATATCAACCCAGAAGTGGTTTTTGCCTCTTTTGCGCTGTTTTTGCAAAAGCCATTAGTGGTTTTTAAGAACTAGGTATGTTTATGTACCATTTCGTGGGTGATTTCTGGCATCTTGGGTCGATTATGTAGTGTCCCAGAAGTGGTTTTGGCATCCCACGAGTGATTAATGGATGTCTCGGAAGTGGTTTTTGCATTTTCTGAGCAGTTTGAGCAAAAACCATTAGTGGGTTTTAAGAAATAGGCACGATTTCTATATAAACCATTAGTGGGTCTTAACATCTCAGGGCCGTGGCGGCAAAACCCAGAAGTGGGTTTGATAGCCAGAAGAAATTATGTGGTCACTCGGAAGTGGTTTTTGCATTTTCTGGCGAATTTGAGCAAAAACCATTAGTGGGTTTTAAGAACTCAGCATGATTTTTGCAAAAACCATTTGCGGCTTTTAACACCTTAGCGGAATTTGAGCAAAAACCAGAGATGGAATCCACTTCAAAAATCGTTTTATATAAAAACCAGAGTTGGTTTTTGCATTTCCGAAAAAGATGCTAAACCATTATTGGTTTTTAACTCTGAGTTGACATTGCTAAACAGCCTATAAATTAATACAACCAACCATATCTAATATCAATTTCTAAGGTAAGTTAGAGAGTTTTTGAGTAAATTTGTTGCATCTATAAACTAACTTATTTTTTAAACATCTTATATGCAACCATTTGCGCATTTACACGTACATTCCCAATATTCCACTCTTGATGGACAGGCCAGCATCAAAGGCATTGTTGACAAGGCGATGAATGACGGAATGCCGGGCATTGCCTTAACCGATCATGGAGTGATGTATGGAGTTAAAGACTTCATCAACTATACCAACAAAGCCAAGTCGAACATAAAAAAAGAACTAGAAAAGCTGGAGAAAGAGCTGGAAAGCAAACCTACTGATCAAAAGCTTATAAAAGAGATAGAAGTACTTAGAAAAAAAGCGAACTTCAAACCCATCCTAGGATGTGAGTGCTACTGTGCCAGGCGAGACAGATTTCAGATGAATGACAAAGTTGACGCCAGCGGGTGGCATCTGGTGGTTTTGGCAAAAAACCTAACCGGATACAAAAACCTAATCAAGATGGTATCCAAAAGCTGGACCGAAGGCTATTACTATCGCCCCCGAATTGACAAAGAATTATTAGAAGAATATAAAGAAGGATTAATAATATCATCAGCATGTCTTGGTGGAGAGATATCTCGCAAAATTGACGAAGGAGACATCGAAGGAGCTGAAGAATCAGTACAATGGTTCAAAAGCGTATTTGGTGAAGACTACTATATAGAACTACAACGCCACAAGACAGATAGAACAGATGCTGACCAAACAACATATATCAAACAAGAAAGAGTAAACAAAGAGCTAATAAGAATAGCCCGAAAGTTTGATATAAAGATTATTGCCACCAACGACTCACACTTCGTAAACGAAGAGGACGCCGATGCACACGACAGACTGATATGCATCAGCATGGGCAAAGACTTTGATGATCCTAACCGCATGCGCTATTCAAAACAAGAGTGGATAAAAACCACGGCCGAAATGAATGGTATATTTGCTGATATCCCCGAAGCTCTATCCAATACTATTGAGGTAGTGGATAAAGTTGAGAACTACTCGATAGACAATCCTGCACTGATGCCTTTCTTCCCCATTGACGAAAGCTTTGGAACAGAGGAACAATACAAAGAAAAGTATTCGGAGGAAGACCTGAAAGAGAAGTTTGGTGAGAAGGCATTCAATCGTATGGGTGGATATGACAAAGTAGTCAGAATTGTACTTGAAGGCGACTACCTAACCCACCTTACATACGAAGGAGCTTACGAAAGATATGGCAACCCTATTCCACCTGAGGCAAAAGAAAGGCTGGACTTTGAGATAGATACGATAGTAAACATGGGATTTCCCGGCTATTTCCTAATCGTACAAGACTTCATACGCGCAGCTCGCGAAATGGGCGTTGCCGTAGGCCCGGGGCGTGGATCGGCAGCTGGCTCGGCAGTGGCATACTGCTTGGGCATTACAGATATAGACCCAATGAAATACGACCTTCTTTTTGAAAGGTTCCTAAACCCCGACCGTATATCAATGCCTGATATTGATATCGACTTTGATGATGAGGGGCGAGACAAAGTGTTGAAATGGGTAACAGAAAAATATGGTCACGAAAAGGTGGCTCGTATTATAACATATGGCACAATGGCTACAAAATCATCTATAAAGGATGTATCCAGAGTTCATAAAGTGCCCCTATCAGAAGCCGACAGGTTATCAAAGCTTATTCCCGACAGGATACCTAACGTTAAAAAGGTGAATCTCACAACAGCCATTCAGCACGTGCCCGAGCTTAACGAAGCTGCAAATGGTTCGGACCCACTATTGCGCGATACGCTCAAATATGCTAAAATGCTAGAAGGCAATATTAGGAATACTGGGGTTCACGCTTGTGGGGTTATTATCGGACAAACAGATATCTCTGACATTGTTCCCATAAGCACGGCAGAGGACAAGGAAACAAAGGAAAAACTACTTGTCACCCAGTTTGAAGGATCAGTTATCGAAGAGACAGGTCTTATCAAGATGGACTTCTTGGGATTAAAAACTCTCACTATTATCAAAGATGCTGTAAGCAATATAGAGTTGACCCACGGCACAAAGGTAAACATCAGGGAGATACCGCTGGACGATAAAAAGACATACGAACTATATAGTAACGGACAAACAACAGGAACATTCCAGTTTGAGTCGGCCGGCATGCAGAAATATCTAAAGGAACTCAAGCCCACAAAGTTTGAAGACCTTATTGCTATGAACGCCCTATACCGTCCAGGACCGATGGATTATATTCCATCATTTGTGGCACGTAAGCATGGACAAGAGAGCATCGCCTACGACTTGCCCATAATGGAGCAATATCTAAGCGAAACTTATGGTATTACTGTTTATCAGGAGCAAGTCATGCTTCTGTCGCGATTGTTGGCAAACTTCACTCGCGGTCAGTCTGACGAGCTTCGAAAAGCAATGGGTAAGAAGCTAATCAATCAGATGATGGCGCTAAAGGAAAAGTTTCTGGATGGTGGAAAGGCCAACGGATATGATGAAAAAATCCTTGAAAAGATATGGAAAGACTGGGAGAGATTTGCAGAATATGCATTCAATAAGTCACACTCCACATGCTATTCATGGGTGGCATATCAAACTGCATGGCTAAAAGCAAACTATCCGTCAGAATACATGGCAGCTGTTCTGTCTAACAACCTTAGCAACATAACAGAGATTACTAAGTTTATGGATGAGTGCAAATCCATGGGCATAAACGTGCTTACGCCTGATGTTAATGAATCAGTAAGGAAGTTCTCTGTAAACAAAGAAGGGCATATTCGTTTTGGCCTTGCAGCCATCAAGAGTGTGGGAAGCAGTGCCGTAGAAAGCATAATAACTGAAAGAACTAAAAACGGACCCTACAAAGATATATTTGACATTGTAGAACGTGTAAACCTCTCATCATGCAATAAAAAGAATATAGAGTCATTAGCACTTGCAGGCGCATTCGACTCTTTCCCCGGCATCAAACGCGAGCACTTCCTCTCAAAAAATGCTAATGGCGAAGAGTTTGTTGACATACTTATCAGATATGGCAACAAGTACCAGCAAGATCAATATCAATCAATGAACTCATTATTTGGTGATGACGCATCATTTATGATTGCGCGCCCTGAGATGCCGCAGATTGAGCCCATGTCAGAGCTTGCAAAGCTTAATAAGGAAAGAGAACTAATTGGTATATATCTATCGGCACACCCTTTGGATGAATACGAGTTCATCTTATCATACGTGTGCACAGCCAGCTGTCTTAAACTACACGACTTAAAACCCCTGGAAGGAAAAGAGGTGACCTTTGGCGGCCTTGTCACCACAGTTAGAGAGGGACAAACCAAGCGTGGCAGCCCATATACAATATTAAGTATAGAAGACTACACCGGCACCACAGAGCTAGCATTCTTTGGAGAAGACAGCGTAAACTTCGGCAAGTTTGCACGAGTAGGACTCTCTATATTTCTCAGAGCCAACATCCTCCCCAAAAGATATAGACAAGAAGAGCTTGAGGTAAAAGTATCATCTATCAATCTATTCTCGGAGGTGAAAGATAAGTTGGTATCTAAAATCACATTAGAGCTTCCAATAGGCACTCTTAACAATCAGTTAGTCTCGGAATTATCCGCAATGATAAAAAACAATCCAGGCAATTCATTGTTATATTTCCACGTAATCAACGAGGAGAATAACACCTTCATAGAATTATTTTCGAGACCTATAAGAATGGCTGTTAACAAGCAGCTTATAGACAACCTAACGAACAATTATAATATTAAATTCAAAATAAATTAAAACTATTAATTATGGCACTTGAAATTACAGATGCAACATTAGACGAAGTATTAGCAACGGACAAATTAGTTATCATCGATTTTTGGGCAGAGTGGTGCGGACCATGCAAAATGATTGGTCCAATCATCGAGCAAATTGGTGAAGAGTATGCTGAAAAAGTAGTAGTTGGTAAAGTTGACGTAGATAACAACGACGAAGCAACTGCAAAATATGGTATCCGCAACATCCCTACAGTTCTTTACATTAAAAATGGAGAGATTGTTGACAAAGTTGTTGGTGCCGGTGCTAAAACTGTTTTTGTTGAGAAAATAGAAAAATGGTCATAACAAGACCTCAGTCAAATGACTGCAAATATAAAAGCCACGCAAAGTTTGCGTGGCTTTTATTGTTATTTACTTAAAGATCAAGATACCATTTCTAGTACTCGTCTTCGTTAAAAAAGAAATCCTCCTTGCTAGGATAATCCGGCCAGATATCTTCTATAGTCTCGAATACTTCACTGTCATCCTCAATTTCCTGAAGATTTTCAATTACCTCGAGTGGTGCACCAGATCTTTGAGCAAAATCAATCAGCTCATCCTTTGTTGCCGGCCATGGTGCGTCTTCCAGTTTAGAAGCTAATTCTAGTGTCCAATACATATTTCAAATTAAGTTTTAATGGTTCAGTAAATTAAGTCGCAAAAATATACAAAAAAAATTAGAATTTACCTTGTTCCCAGAAAATTTCTTCCTGTGTCTTGTTTCCCTCAAATCTTGCCAACACAAAAAAGTAATCAGAAAGCCTATTTATAAATATCAATACCTTCTCATCCACAGGGTATTCAGTATCCAAACCATAGGCAATTCTCTCTACCCTTCTCGAAACAGTACGACAAATATGAGCCCTGGAGCTTGGTTCGTTACCACCAGGAAGTATAAACTTCTTTATTTTGGGCAATCCAAAGTCAATTCTGTCAATCTCCTTTTCAATCTTTTCGATATCACTATCCTCAATCACACTTGCAGGCTTAGGCTCCATTTTCTCAGTCTCAGTAGCAAAATATGATCCTATTGTAAACATTTTATGTTGCAGATATGACAAAAACTCTTTGTTTTCATCATCCTCCACTACACAACTAAGCCAACCAATGTGGCTATTAAGCTCATCAACCGTGCCATAAGCATCAAGTCTCATGTGCGCTTTCGAAACCCGGGTTCCACCCACCAAAGAAGTGGCACCCTTATCCCCTGTTTTTGTATATATAATGCTCTTTTTCATTGTTTTGTTTATAATATAGGTTATATAAAATAGTTTTGCTTTTTGTATGAATCGTTCAATACCACAATTCCGATGTTTCGTTTATCTAAAGTAATGCTCACCCTGTCGTCCCTCTTAATTGATTTCCACATCCCCCTGCCCTTTTTGGTTCTAATACCATTAATAAGCAAGAAAGATTTATCTGAAGCACAATCTAAAATACGAGATAACTCTATATCACCCCTGGTGATATCTACGAATATAGCATCATATGTCACCTTCAACGCATAATCATCAACAAAAGTTGCCTCCCTGTCTATATCATTTAATAAATTCTTTGACAAAGTTATCAACTCATCATTATTTTGATAAGAATGGCACACAATATCCTTAGGCGAATGACAAATATACAAAACATTTACACCATCTGCCGAACCTGCGTCAAGCACCTTAAGAGGCTTAAAGTACTGCATCAACTTATAAGTAAGATGATGAAACCCATAATCATATAGTTCAATATTATGCCCCATCAGCACCCGATCTAAGTCATCAAATGCATAATACCGATGCTTAGAATTTACAACACCGGTAATAAAGCCAAATGCAAAAGGAGAATGTACACCATACCCTCTGGCATTTCTAAACCTTCTGATAAAATTGAAAAACAAGACCTAGTAAATTCGTTTATGGTTTATATATCAGTGCCACGGCATAGGCAGTAATACCCTCTTGGCGTCCCACAAAGCCCATTCTCTCAGAAGTTGTAGCCTTAATAGAAATAGCTGAGATATCAACATTCATTACCTCGCTCAATTTCTTCTGCATATCAGGAATATGAGGATTAAGCTTTGGATACTCGGCACAAATGGTAGAATCGATATTAGAAATCTCATACCCATTATCCCTCAGTAGCGCAACAGTCTTTTCAAGTAGTATTTTGCTATCTATGTTTTCAAACTCCCCGTCAGTATCCGGAAAATGATACCCAATATCCCTCAAATTGGCAGCACCAAGCAGCGCATCGCATATCGTATGAATCAATACATCCGCATCAGAGTGACCAACCAATCCCTTTTCAAAGTCAATTTTAATACCGCCCAGCCACAAATCACGATCCTCTGCCAAGCGATGCATATCATATCCAAAACCTACCCTAAAATTCATATATCTATAGTGTGTTATATCTTTATCTCATTAATTGTTTCAACCCATCCAGATTGAAACCAAGCGACAAACGCAACGTCTGATCCAAAGGATTAGACTGAGCCGTAGAAACTAAATAAGCAGCATCAATCTGAAAAGCACCGGTTCTAAACCCTGCCCCAAAAGACATATATCGGCGATTGCCCTTATATTTATTCTCATTATAATAACCCGTTCTCAATGAAAACTGATTATCATAAGTATATTCAGCACCCAGCGACCACATAATCTCCTTCAGCTCCTCTTTGAAACCACCCGGTGCATCACCAAACGATTTGAAGATACCAACGATTGGCGACATGTTGTAATAATCATCTATCCTCTTCTGTCTCTCCTCCTCAGTCTCCCCCTCTGTAGGAAGTTGCGGAGTAGGCACCAACAGTTTATTAATATCAGCACTAAACGAAACAGTATTCTTATTATCCAAAGGCAAGCCTAATGATGCCCCTAATCTAAGATTGGTAGGAAGAAACATAGACGTTTCACCACCATCGTATGACATTTTGGTACCAATATCCGAAATATTAAAGCCAAAGCCAAGCAAGGCCTCAGAACGACCCAGATATACATACGACTCATTATACCCCGCAATATCAGCAGAGAATGCATTGCCCGGCTCAATCTCATCATCACCCACCGAATAATCAGCATGAATGTAACGAAGGGTTACCGAAGCCGAAAAAGTTTCTGAAAGTCTTCTTGAATATGCAACATCAAAAGCAAACTCCTTAGGCGAAATCGACATCATAAAGTCCGTATTCTGGTCAAACACATTAACCTCACCTAAAGAAAAATATCGTAGCGAAGAGCTTATAGCATTTAGATTCTCGTTACCAAACTTCCAATATCCCGACACATACACAAGATTGATATCACCTACCAATTTGCTAAGCCACGGCGTATAAGAAACCGCAAACCCGGCATTAGAAGAAACGAAGGGATACTTGGCAGCATTCCAATACTGCGAATAAACATCAGGCATAGTGGCCGCACCAATATCGCCCATACCACCGGCACGAGCATCAGGCGCAATACCTAAAGAAGGAACAGCTACAGGAATAGGATTATACTCTTGGGCATTAATACGGTTGCAAAAGGTAGTGGCAACCAACAAAATAAGTATATATAAATAACGCTTTGATATAATATGCATAATACAAAATTTATATGTTCTGTTCTATAAAAAACAAATATAATCCCTTTTTATTGTATTACCCTATTATTTAATTTTAAAATCCAGCACTTTCCTATCACCAATATATCCCTGCAAGTGATCGTCAATTGCCACGGGTCCCACACCGGCAGGAGTACCAGTAAAAATAAGATCTCCAATCTTTAAAGTGTAGAACTTACTAATGTAAGCCACAATCTTATCCACAGAGTGAATCATATCACCACTAAACCCCTCCTGAACTCTATTGTTATTTATATCTAAGCAAAAATTAATATCCTGAATTTCGCCCACCTCATCCAATGGCACAAACACACCAATAGGCGCCGAACCATCAAAACTCTTGGCAATTTCCCACGGCAAACCCAGTTCCTTTTGCTTTTTCTGCAAATCTCTTGCAGTAAAATCTATACCCACCGTAATCTCGTTATAATATCTGTGAGCATACTTTTCTGCTATATTCTTACCCAACCTGTTTATCTTTACCACAATCTCCGTCTCATACTCTATCCTATCTGAAAAGTCAGGATAGAAAAAGGGATTGCCATTTTGCAAAAGCGCAGTATCAGGCTTCATAAATATAACAGGGTCCACAGCTTCAAAGCTTCTATTCATCTCCTTGTTATGAGAATCATAGTTTAGTCCTACAGCAAATATCTTCATTATTCTATCTCTCTCAAACGGTTAAACATAACAGCCAGGTGTGCATAGAGCGATGTGTTTTGCAGCACAATGCCCTCAGGCACGGTTATACGAAAGGGAGTAAAATTCCAAATGGCCTTAATGCCCCCTTGAATCATGTAGTCAGCCACTTGTTGTGCAATTCCCGATGGAACAGTCAGCACACCAATCTGCGCTTTAAGCTCCTTATTTTTCTCAAGGAAATCGTCAGAGTGAAACACCGGCACGCCATTAATTTCAGTACCAATGATAGCATCATCAACATCAAAACCGGCAAACAGTTTCAGTCCATACTGCTCCAAACCCGAGTCGGACAGCAAAGCAGCACCCAGGCTACCCACACCAAAAAGCACAGCATCATGAATGCGTGTGAAACCTAAAAAATCTTCCAATACCGCAATCAATAGATCAATATCATACCCCACCCTCGTTTTACCACTAATATTTACATACGACAAATCTTTAGCAATTTGCGAAGCCGATACATTAATCTTCTTAGCAATTTGAGTTGACGAAACATGAGTAAGATCCTGCTTCTTCAACAATTTCACATACGACAAATACCAAGGCAGTCTCCTCAACGCCGGCTCAGGGATTCTGGAATTCAAACTATTATCTTGCATTAAAATGATTGTTATTTAATTCGCAAAGATACCTTATTTTTTAGTAAAATGAATGCTTTAGGGTGATAATTACGGATTTATTTCTTTAATTCAATCCTATTTTAGGATATATATGTCGCACATTTTGTTATCTTTGCAAAGACTAGACAACGATGCCGACTATAAGTGAAATACAAATAAACTAAAAGGAAAAATCATGAAATTACAAGGAAAAGTAGCCATTGTAACCGGCGCAAGTTCCGGAATTGGCAGAGAAATAGCAAAACTATTTGCTAAAGAAGGGGCGGCAGTGTATGCCGTAGCCCGCAGAAAAGAACGATTAAAAGAGCTGCAAGAGTGCACAAAAGACTATCCCGGAAAAATCATCCCCCATGCAGCCGACCTAAGAGCAAAAGAAGAATCAGAAGGCATAATTGATTTGGCCTGTCGCGAATATGGCAAGCTCGACATCCTGGTCAACAACGCCGGAGTGATGGACGACTTCAGCCCCGTAGGCGAAGTGTCAGACGAAATGATGCACAACCTAACAGAAATCAATGTCATGGCACCCTTCTACAGCACCCGCAAGGCGGTCAACTGCTTCCTAAAGCTGGGAGGAGGCAACATTATCAACGTAAGCTCAATAGGCGGAATACGCGGCGCACGAGCCGGCGCAGCCTACACAATGTCCAAACACGCCATTATAGGCCTCACCAAAAACACCGGCTTCATGTATGCCCGCCACAACATCCGCTGCAACGCCATCTGTCCCGGCGGAGTTGACACCGAAGTAGGCATGGGCGAGTTTATGAAAGACCTCAACCCCACCGGCGTCAACGTAATCATGCCCAGCACCTGCGGCAATCCTCGCAGCGGCACCAGCGAAGAAATAGCCACCATAGCCCTCTTCCTGGCCTGTGACGATTCCAGCTTCATTAATGGCCAAAGTATTGTAGCCGATA
>CAZSKF010000032.1:0-17128 GCA_964607405.1 uncultured Proteiniphilum sp.
GATGTGAAAAAAGCCAAGAGGGAAAAATGTTATTCAATAATTTTGCCATGGATATCTATATTCTTTATGAAAATAATAAAGGAGAAAATATCTTGGATAAGAACTCTGTAATCGATGTGTTTTATGACGATAAAGGCGTTATGTATAAAGTTGACAGACCTAACTTGGATGCTCCTAATGGTTATGTGCTCGAATATAAGGATCAAAATGTTATTCTGAAGTTATTCACAAGTGATTTCTTTATCATAAAAGACCAAAGAATATATTCGAAGACATACGTAAAGTTGGATGGATTCCCAACAGACACATTTACCTGCCAATTATATGCTGACGGGGGTAAGATCTCGGTTGTTAGAGTATGGCATAATAACAACCTAGTGTGGGAGGAGGGGGAAATTCTGTATGACTCTCCTCGTTTCATCACGATAGTGAAGTGATGGTCTCTTAGTAAGGTGAGTTATTCTTTATAATATATCAATTGGGAGGTGGCTATAAATTAAAAAGAGGCTGCCTAATGAAATAAAACCTCATTTGGAAGCCTATTTGAGTCTTCTATATAACATCAATTGTTTTGCCGTCCCAGCCAACTGCCTTAACTGAAGTTGTGCCCTCTGGTGTGTGAACAATGGTTGTTTGCGCATCATCAGATCCTGCACCAACGAATGCTACTTTAACAAGCTTGTCGCCTTCATAAGTTTCAAAAGCTACAGCGTTTTGCCATTGGTTGTTGTTTATGATAATGGTGTTTTCTTCTTTGCTAAATCCTTGTCCGGTATTGCCTTTTAGTTGCAATTTGTTTTGATAAACATCTACGCTGTTGGCAGTGATGTAGTGCAACACGGGCGTAGTGGGTTTGTTATACTTGGATGCGTATTCTTTAACCTCTTTGATGTCATCCTCAGTGATTGTCATTTGTGAGCAGGTGTAATCGTCAACCCACAAATCAATTGGATATAACATACGCGAGCATTCAAAGAAGTCTGTAAGGTCAAGCTGTGCGGCATCGCAGGCATTCTTCATAAAGTTGAGTTGATAATAGCTTGCTTCCATCTCTTTGTGGCTGTCAGCATCAATGGCTTTTATAAATATGTCGCCATAAAAGTCGGGATTGCCCCACTCATTACCCTCTCCTGCAACTACAAAGTATAGCTGTAACTGCCATAGTGGCACCAGTTTCACAAAGTGGTCGCCTCCCCAATCACGAGGACGCTCTCTGTCCCATCTGTCATTTCCTGCCTGAGTGAGCCATGGCTGATTGTGTACAAATGCACTCTCCATATATGCAGTTATTCTACCGCCAATCTTTGGGCCGTCATAGTCTCTTAGCTTTTCTCTTTCCAGCTTTGGGCTGTCGGTGTTGTAAAGATACTGCGTCCACACAGAGTATATGTTGTTTGTAACCTCCGTTGTGCCTGTCCATTTCATATCAGGGCGAACTTGATTGACGTGTCCAAACTCGTGTGCTACACCCCAGCTATTTCTTCTAAGTCTTTCAATATTTGCAACATCCTTCATGGTGTTGTCATGAAATGCTGCGCCCATACCATCGGCGTGCATAAATCCTTTCCAGATAACGCGGCCAAACATTCTGTTTTTTGGAACTCTGTTATATTTCACCAATCCCATTATTTGGTGTTGTATTCCAATAATTGAGTCGTAAAGCTGAATGAGCTCTACACCTTGTTCGGGGCATTCTCTTTTCAAAGACTCCACTGAGTATGCCAATTGAGTTTGCTTGCCCACTATATCCATCACGGGGCTGGTGGCATTTGCCAGTAGGTCTTGCCAGTCTTTGTTGTTGTTTACTGCAATGTCAAACACACCATTTACCTTGCCGCCATCAATATGAATTTCTATTTTGTGGCCCGACACCTCATTGTCCGAATAGTAGCTGATGTAGCTATTGCCCTTGTTTTTTATTACAATGTTGTTGATGCCCTCATTTAGCGGATATCTGCTGTCTTTATGGTGCTCATCGCCCCAGTTGGTAACTCTAAGCTCTATTTTGGCACCGTTTGTTTTCCCAACTTTAATAGTTGCTTTGTCTCCCTCTTCAAAGTATATACCCGTTGGGTTCTCAAATTGCGAATAAGGGCTCGTCTTTAATTGTCCTGCCAATACTCTTGGCGACAAGTAGCACTCATAGCTTTTTAGTCTCCCGTCGGCCGATTGTGACCACGCAAATTGTGTGGCAAGGGCAATCAATAGTAGTAAAGTGAAATTTCTCATTGTTGTGATATTGATAATTATTAATATATTTTGGACGCAAACATACTAAATAAATATCAGATGAAGTGTAGTATATACATTTCAACTTGGTGGTAAACTAAGGTTTTAACTCTTTGGTGATAACAACTACTGTATGAGGGTGCTGCATTGCCAGCTAAAGCTTGTTTTTATATCGCTCCCATCTATTCATCACATTTTGCACATAGTTCACTGTCTCATCTGCCCTGAAGTATCCTGCCTGACACACGGGATCGTTATAGTATTTCTCAAGTTTTTTTAGATCAAGGTATTTCTCCACATTTCCATCCCACACATCTTTGTCGGCATCATATTTCTCGGCCAAAGCCCTAGCATCTGATATATGTCCCATGCCACCATTATATGATGCCAATGCCAGTTTTATGCGTTCGTTTTCATCTTCTATGGTAGAGAATAGATTGATTAATTCTCTTAGATATTTGGCTCCCAGCTCCACGTTCACTTCAGGGATATACAAGTCTTCCTTGCCTACGCCCAATGCTCGTGCGGTAGCAGGCATAATGCCCATTAGTCCTCCTGCTCCTGCCCATGATTTTACTTCGGGGTCGAAGCTTGATTCGTGAAATGAAATTGAAGCCAATAGCCTCCAGTCTAATTTATACTTTGTGCCGTACTCTTTAAAGTATTTATCCCAATGTGATATTTGCCCCGGAGCCAGCAGGGAGATAATCATAGATTGATTGTCTTTGTGAAATCCCTTTGATTCTTCAAAGTATCTTTTGGCAAATCTAATATCCGACTCCTCTTGATGTGCGCTTTCAAACCAGGCATTTAGTGAATCGGCCAGTGCGGGCGAGTCTTTCCTCACAGCCCATGATGTTCTCTGATCAAAACTTACGGGTAGGTCTATATCCAGATTTCTAAAGTAAGTGTGATTAACTCTTGCTACATTATCTTCGGCAACTGTATATTTTATTTCACCTCTTGACACCATTCTGATTAAGTCTTCAACCACAAGAGTGTCAGCATCAATAAATTTTATTTCAATACCACCGCCCAACTCATTGTTTAGGTTATTCATTCGGGCTTCATACTTACTGTCTTTTAGCACATACACCTCTTTGCCAATAAGCTCTGATACGTCTTTGATAATCGTATCGCCACTTTCTGATCTCTGAATCAACACTTGATGTGCAATATCTGAGTGACCACAATAGTAAACAAAATCCTTTTTATCATTCTCTATAGGCATATTGTAGGCAATTATGTCTCCTCTTTTATCATAAAGCATTTCATATAGCTCTGAGTTGTTGGCAGCGACAATAATTTCCAACTCCAATCCCTTTTTGGCTGCAAAGTTCCTGATCATATCGTAGTGATATCCCATTTCCTGATCTCGATAAATGAAATATGAAGTGGATGTATTGAGGGTAATTGCTCTCAGTGTGTCTCCACTGATTAAGGTTTGCAGGTCATTGGCTTCGGCTTGTGACTGTTTTTTACACGAAACAAATGCTGTCGCAATGATTATCAATACGGCGAGCAAGTACGTTTGTTTGTAATAAGAAATCATAGACTCTACCTGTCTTTATACATGTTGTCGTAATAGCTTTGGTAGTCTCCACTGGTCACATTGTCCAGCCAGTCCTGATTTTCCAGATACCATTTTACGGTAATCTCTATGCCTTCTTCAAACTGTAGTGATGGTTCCCATCCCAATTCATTTTTTAGTTTTGTAGAATCTATGGCATATCTTAGATCGTGGCCCGCACGATCGGTTACGTATGTTATTAGTTTCTCTGACTCACCCTCTTGTCTGCCAAGCAGACGGTCAACGGTTTTGATTATTACTTTTATCAAATCTATGTTGGTCCACTCATTAAAGCCCCCAATATTATACGTCTCTCTCACTCGTCCATCATGAAATATTACGTCAATAGCTCGTGCATGATCATCCACCCATAGCCAATCGCGCACATTTTCGCCCTTGCCATATACGGGTAGTGGCTTGCCGTGGCGAATATTATTTATAAATAGAGGGATAAGCTTTTCGGGAAACTGATGGCTTCCATAGTTGTTTGAGCAGTTGGATATAACTACAGGTAATCCATGCGTATCGTAGTAGGCTCGCACAAAGTGATCTGATGAGGCTTTGGATGCCGAGTAAGGAGAGTGGGGGTCATAGGAGGTTTCTTCAGTGAATAAGGTATCATCAAAATCCAAATCTCCATATACCTCGTCGGTAGAAACGTGATAGAAGATATTTCTGGCATCTGATTTGGGTTCGCTATCTTTCCATTTTCGTCTTGCCGCTTCCAATAGGTTAAGTGTGCCCATAATATTGGTTCGTGCAAATGAAAAAGGATCCTTAATGCTTCGGTCAACATGACTTTCAGCTGCCAAGTGAACTACGCTGTCAATATCATGCTTGTTGAAAATATCCTGCATCAACTCAAAGTCGCAAATGTCAGCTTTGATGAAAAGATAATTCTCTGCATTTTCCACATCGGTCAGGTTAGCCAAGTTGCCGGCATAAGTCAGACAGTCGATATTTATTATCCTATATTCAGGATATTTATTTACAAATCTTCTAACAACGTGCGACCCAATAAAACCCGCACCACCCGTGATTAAGATATTTCTTTTGTAGTTCATGTTGATTCCTTTTATTTATGATAATTATCTATTTAAAAATGATGCAAACGAAAGGTTGTTCTTGTCTTTATCCGAAAGAGTAATATCGTTTGCAGGTAATTTCCAGTCTATGTTTAAGTCCTGATCGTTCCATATTATGGCATCTTCCGATTCGGGATGATAATAGTTGTCACACTTATATTGAAAAATAGCCTCTTCGCTTAATACCGAAAATCCATGTGCAAATCCGCGGGGTATAAATAGTTGCAATTTATTTTCCTCTGATAGCTCTATGGCAACATATTTGCCAAACGTCTTAGAGTCTCTTCTTATATCCACCGCAATATCCCAAACCGTGCCTTTCACTGCGCGCACCAGTTTGGCTTGTGCGTGTGGTTCTTTCTGAAAATGTAAGCCTCTAACCACACCATATTTTGATTTCGATTCATTCTCCTGTACAAAGTTTATATCGCCAACCATTTCCCTAAATCTCTTTTCTGAAAAAGTTTCCATGAAATAACCACGACTATCTCCAAAAATGGTTGGCTCAATTATGACCAATCCTTCAATACCAGTTTCTGTAACCTTCATTATTATGTTTATAATTTAAAATCTCTAAGCTGAATTATTTTTGATAATATTCTACCAGCTTATACAAATATTGCCCATACTCATTGTTTTTCATCGAGTTGGCTATCTCTTTTATTTTTGATATGTCAATCCATCCGTTGCGCCATCCAATCTCCTCAAGACAGGCTATCTTTAGGCCTTGTCGTTTTTCTAAAACTTCAATAAATGTGGCAGCTTCAAACAGCGAATCATGTGTGCCCGTGTCAAGCCAAGCAAAGCCACGACGCAAAAATTGAACGTTGAGTTCTCCCTTCTCCAGATACATTTGGTTAACTGATGTTATTTCAAGTTCGCCCCTGTTTGAAGGTTTAACGGATTTGGCTATGTCAACCACACTGTTGGGATAAAAATAAAGTCCCACCACAGCATAGTTTGATTTGGGGTTCTTGGGCTTCTCCTCAATACTCAAGGCCTTGCCTTCATCGTCAAAGTCAACTACTCCATATCGCTCAGGATCGGTAACCCAATACCCAAAGACTGTAGATTTGTTATTCACTTTGGCATCCACTACTGCTTGTTTAAGAAGGTCTGTCAAGCCAATTCCATGAAATATATTATCTCCAAGAATTAAGCATGCACTGTCGTCTCCAATAAACTCTTCGCCAATTATAAAAGCTTGTGCTAAGCCGTCAGGAGATGGTTGCTCTGCATATTCAAACCTCACGCCATAGTCAGATCCGTCACCCAGCAGGCGTTTGAATCCCGGCAGGTCGTCGGGTGTTGAAATAATAAGTATATCTCTAATTCCCGCAAGCATCAATACCGATATAGGGTAGTATATCATTGGCTTATTGTAGATAGGAATCAATTGCTTTGATATTCCTTTTGTGATGGGATAAAGTCTCGATCCCGAACCACCAGCTAAAACTATACCTTTCATAATATTTAATTTTTGAGGGTTTATATGTGAACAAAAATATAAAATAAAGCTGAAAAAACTAACTGTTTACTCTTTATTTATTGGCGTTTGGTTTCTTATTGTTCATTTTGTCAAGTTTTCTGGTTATCTTTGTGATTTAAAATTTGTAATATAAGAATGATTATGAAGCAGATTACTATGTTTCTCATTTTATTTATAAGCTCATTATTTATCAGTAATGTATTTGCACAAGAGGTGGAAAACTCACAGCTTTTTGAAGATATCACAGACATTGAAAAGCTTGTAAAGCAAAATGCAGTTAATGAGAAACCAAATCCTACAGCACAAATCTCAATAATAAATGATACAATTCGTAAGCAATCAGCAGATACTATCTTTGTAAACGATAATCTGCCAAAGGGTATTGTTGCTCTGGATTCAATGTATCATAGAGGTGAGAATGGAACTCTCCAATTGCCTGAAATGCCAACTAGATATCTGGCCGATTGGGTTACTCTTAGGGATACAATAATTGTGGACCCGCTATTTTTGCCTGTTGTTTTCACCAGCAGACTAGTGCCAGAGGATCTTGATTTGTATCCTATGAAGAGCGAGTTTAAGCACAAGGGGTTGTTGATTCCTAAGGAGAAAACATTTGCACAGAAGATTGATCGCATCAATTTTATCAACGATAGGCGTTTGGATTACTATAGAGAACATCCTGATAAAGTAAAGTTTACATTCTTGGATTTTGATGATGCTCCCATGATAGGAAGCGATCAAGATGTGGTGGAGACTTTTAATCCCTTTAGAGAACTTATTTCTACTGAGACCAACTTCTCACTTGCCGCTCCTGTGGTTGATGGTGCAAGGGTGAAGAGAAGATTCTGGACAAGAAATGGAGAGCACTCACTACATTTCAATCAGAACTACTTTTCCGACAACTGGTATAAAGGGGGAGTTGACAACTTTAATATTATCAACAGCCACATACTTCGATTTAATTATAGAAAGAATAAAGTTCGTTTTAATAATACATTGGAGATGCGTGTAGCATTGATGACAGCGCCTGATGATACTGTGCGCAATTATAGAATCAGTGACGACGTGTTGCGTTATTATGCAGACTTTGGGGTTGATGCTTTTGGCAAGCATTGGTCATACTCTACAAACCTTGATGCCCGAACTCAGTTTTTTAATAATCACCCCACCAACTCCAAAGATATTCAATCTGCATTTCTTGCTCCATTGAATGTGAACCTTGGTATCGGTTTGAAATATAATCTAGATAAAAAATCTGAAAAGGTAAGACATCGTAAAGTCAATCTTAGTTTCAACTTAGCTCCCGTTTCTTTGAGTCTTAGATACGTAGGACACAAAGATGTGGATGTTAAGAGATATGGTATCGAGGAAGGAAAAAAGCATATACTGGATGTGGGTTCCACAGTTACGGGTAATTTGCGATATGATTTCAATAAGTATATTGACTTAACTACAAGCTTGAAGTACTTTACCAGTTATCACAAAGTAGAGGCAGAACTGGAGAATACACTCAATATGTCACTAACAAATGCACTGTCAACTAAGCTTTATGTGTATTTGCGTTATGACGATGCAGTACCTGCAGACCCTAAATATAAGCATCTGCAGGTTAATGAGCTATTAAGCGTAGGGCTTAACTATAAATGGTAAAACATTAGTTGAAAGAAAATCCATTCAAAAACTGATTGGTTTTCATTCTCCTTTTGCCCGACATTTGAATATCTATAACTTCAATAAAGCCATCTTGTGTAGCAATGCGCAAGGTGGCTTTGTTGTCTGTAGCAATAGCGCCTGCAGGCAAATCATGAGTTTCAGTAATTGGCTTAGTCTCAAATATCTTAAATACATGCTTATCACCTTTTACCTCTAGCTCGGTCCATGCAGCAGGGTAGGGTGATAGTCCACGAATGAAGTTGTGCACCTCTACCGAAGTTTTGTTCCAGTCTATTTCGCAAGTCTCTTTAAATATCTTTGGTGCAGGCTTTAGGTCATCCACATTATCATAAAACTCGCTTTGAGGTTTAGGGCTAATGTTGTCATCTATAACTGCATCAATAGTTTTTAAAACTAGTTCAGCCCCAATGAGCATCAGTTTATCGTGAATATTTTCAACATTATCGTTGGGTGCTATATCTATTTTCTCTTGAAAGATAATCTCACCCGTATCTATTTCATGCTTAAGGAAGAAGGTAGTAACGCCCGTTGTTGTCTCTCCATTTATAATAGCCCAGTTGATAGGAGCTGCACCTCTATATTGTGGCAATAATGAGCCATGTAGATTAAATGTACCCTTTGGCGGCATGTCCCACACCACTTCGGGTAGCATTCTGAAAGCCACTACCACCTGAATGTCTGCTTTTAGTGCTCTAAGTTCTTCAAGAAACTCCTCGTCCCTTAGTTTAACAGGCTGTAGTATATTCAGCCCCTGAGATAATGCATACTCCTTCACGGCTGATGGTTGCAGCTTGTATCCCCTTCCTGCTGGGCGGTCGGGAGCTGTAATTACTCCCACTACGTTATATTTATTCTCAACTAATGCTTTTAGCGACTCCACTGCAAATCCCGGAGTGCCCATAAAAACAATTCGCAAATCTTCCTTTTTCATATTATCTCTATATTTATATCTCTGTGTAGCACAAAAGTAACAAACTTATTTTTAATATGAATAATATCTATAGCTGAGGTACCTTCCATGGGTCACGATAATAAGCCTTTATCAGCTTGTTGGCTTCGGCATTGTCAAATGTGCCTGTGTCGTTATTCCAATTAAGTGCAGCTCCCACACGGCTAGATATATTGCCCATATGGCTTAGTTTTGCCACTTTAGCACCTATAGCTATGTCGGCACTTGGCAGTTGTCTGCTTTGCATACACTCCAGCATATTGCCGGCATGCAGATAAAGTCCCTTTCCGGTACTACTTTGCAGGCTCACGGGTTCCATCCTCATACTGTTTGGTTTTCTTTCATCATCACAAGGATAGCAATATGGAAATGAGCGGCTATTGATAGACTGCTCGGGCATCACCTCCCAACCGGCGCGAGTGAGTAAAAGAGTTCCATTTTCACCAAAGAATGCAACACCTTCTCGTTTATCAAACAGCCCTGTTCCAATACCACATGCGTGGTCCCAAATGATATTGAAGTCGGGATACTTATATGTTACCATCAGCGTATCGGGTGTCTCCATGGCATCATCAGGATATCCATATTTTCCACCTGCGCCATATATATACTCGGGTAGTCCTGCATTCATTCCCTCCATTGCATAATCCAGCAAATGAACACCCCAGTCTGCCATCAACCCGCCGGCATAATCCCACATAAATCTGAAATTGTAGTGAAACCTATTGTCATTATAAGGCCTTAGTGGGGCAGGTCCCAGCCACATATCATAATCCACTCCTTTGGGAGGAGCCGAATCAGGAACAATGGGCAGTGTCCATTTACTTGTTTGATAGGCCCAAACTTTCACGGTGCGCACTCGCCCCAGTTGACCACTTTTCACAAAGTTGGCGGCATCATCCCAGTGCGGATCGCTTCGCTGCCATTGCCCTACTTGCACCACTCGATTATATTTTCGTGCAGCCTTAACCATAATATCGCACTCTTCTATAGTGTTTGCCAGCGGCTTCTCCACGTACACATCCATTCCCGCTTCGCATGCGGCCACTGTTTGCAAGCAGTGCCAGTGGTCGGGCGTGCCAATTATCACCATATCCACATACTTATTGTCTATTACATGTCGCCAGTCTTTCACCAATTGTGGCGGTCTTTTGCCTGTCATTTTTTCCAACTCATCTGCGCGTGAATAGAGCCAGTGCTCGTCCACATCGCACAGTGAGATGCATTCGGTGTTTGGGTATTGCAAAAATGTCTTCAGGTTGCTCCAACCCTGATTGCGACATCCTATCACTGCTATCTTTATTTTATTGCTTGGCGCATTTTGTCCCAGTATGCTAGAGTATGATTGCCCCATCAATGGGCTTAGTCCTAATCCCGCTGCTGTTATGGCGGTCTTTTTAATGAAGTTTCGTCTGTCCATGATAAATATATTTTTTATAGATATGCCAAAGATAATCTTTTTCCTGACATCCCCGTCCTTGCACTTATAAATATATTAAGGCAGGATGAGCAAACAGAAAATTAAAAAAGGGTTATCTTTGTACTCTAAACTAAAATAAAATATGGCAAGAAAGAGAAAACCCCAACCATTACTTGAGAATATATTAATCACCGACATTGCGGCAGAAGGCAAGGCAATAGCAAAGGTGGATGGCATGGCTGTTTTTGTTCCTTTCGCGGTTCCCGGGGATATCGTTGATATCCAGATAACCCGAAAAAAGAAAAGTTATGCAGAAGGAAGAGTGGTTAGGTTTGAAGAGTATTCCAAAACTCGTGCTGTTCCTTTTTGTGAGCACTTTGGAGTGTGTGGTGGCTGCAAATGGCAAAATCTGCCATACGAAGAGCAGTTGAGGTTTAAGCACAAGCAGGTGATGGACAACTTGGAGCGTATAGGCAAAGTTGACCTTCCCGAACCAAGCTATATTATGGGTGCACCCGAGACTACTTTTTATCGCAACAAGCTAGAGTTTACTTTCTCAAACAAGCGTTGGCTGACAGAGGAAGAGATTGGCAGCGACAAAGAGTTTGACAATATGAACTCTCTTGGCTTTCACATACCCGGCATGTTTGATAAGGTTTTGAATATAAATAAGTGCTGGCTTCAGGATGATCTATCTAATAAGATTAGAAATTCAGTAAGAGATTTCTGTAATAGTAGTGATTACACCTTCTTTGATATTCGCAAGCAAGAGGGCATGATGCGTACTCTAATGATTAGAAATACATCTATTGGTGAGCTAATGGTAATAGTTGTGTTCTTTGAAGATGATGAGGAGAAGCGCAATAAGCTAATGGAGCATATATCTAATGAGTTTCCTCAAATCACTTCACTGTTGTATGTGATTAATCAAAAAGGAAATGATACAATCACCGATCAGGAGATTATCACCTACAAAGGTGCCGATGCAATATATGAAGAGATGGAGGGATTGAAATTTAAGATTGGTCCCAAATCATTCTACCAAACTAATAGCGAGCAGGCATATCACTTATATGAAGTTGCAAGAGAGTTTGCACAGCTGTCGGGAGATGAACTTGTTTATGATTTATATACAGGTACGGGAACTATTGCTAACTTTGTGGCACGAAGTGCTAAGAAGGTTATCGGAATTGAGTATGTTGATGAGGCTATTGAGGATGCAAAAGAAAACTCGATAAATAATAAGATTGATAATACTCTCTTCTATGCGGGTGATATGAAAGATATCCTTAATCAGGAGTTTATCAATGAGCATGGTCGCCCTGATGTTATCATCACCGATCCACCTCGTGCCGGCATGCATGATGATGTCATCAATACTATTCTTTTTGCTGAACCACAACGGATAGTATATGTAAGCTGTAACCCTGCCACTCAGGCGCGCGATATTAATTTATTGTATGTCAAATATAAGGTTGTCAAAATTCAACCAGTTGACATGTTTCCTCACACTCACCATGTTGAAAATGTAGTTCTACTGGAAAAGAGATAGTTATAAAATAACAGCGTTGAAAACCATTAGGTTTTCAACGCTGTTTGTATAAGTTATCAACAGTATATGGGTAGTTGTCAACAGCTATTTTGATTGTTTCACCGGCTCTACTTTATACCCTGCTTTGCGTAATCCTTCAATCAAGCCATCTTCTCCCACAAGGTGCAGACAGCCCACTGCCACAAATGATGGTTTTTCTTTTAACATATCAGGCAAAACCTCCAACCACTTTTGATTTCTGGCAGCATTCATTTCAAATCTTTCTTCTTTTGTGGCGGGACAGGGGTCATATTCGTCGTTGTCCTGATAAAGAGCTGCAAGAGCATCTATGTCTTGGCTGTGATATGCATTTTGCAACTTGTCCATTTGTTCCTTAAGTATATCAGGATTCTTAAGCGAGCACATCAAAAGCTCAGCCTGTCTTTCTATTGATTGTGATTCCAGCAACACATAAATCTGATCTTCTGCTGTTTCCAGTCCCTTCACATCTAATTTCTTTTTTGTTGCCTTTTCCTGAAAATGCTGATCAATATTTTTGCTTACATCCGCATTAGGGTAGTATTTTTGATATAGGGTTATCATCAAAAGATTATTAATCATTGCAGGCTTCATTTTGTCCAACATGCTAAAGCTCATTCCCAAAATTTCCGAGACCTTGCTTTCCAGCAGTGCGTAGTCGTCTTCCGACAAAAGGGTTTTGTAGTCATACTCGCTTGGCAGCATAGCTTTTTTAATCATTGTCATTTGCATCGACTGCATTTTGCTCATGTCTAGCTCGCCAATCACTTGCTCTGTTTCATCAAAAGATTGCTCAAGACCCTTTATTTCATCTAAAAAAGAAATGGGTACCAAGTGGTGTGTGCCAAAAAGATAGGAGGGTGATGAGAGCCCGTTGCCCGATACTTTCCATAATAGTGAGTTGTTTTCATTTGTGTTTTTAGCAAAAGCAGATATTGCAATAAACAGCATTAGTCCGCCTACGATAGTTCTTAGTTTCATATTGTAGAATAGCTTTAGTAAGTAATTCAGTTATTATATTTTAATGGTTTTTTTGTTGTTCTTTTTCTCGCTTTCTTTGCCTAGTCCCACTAGGTCAAACATAATCCAAAAGATAGTGAATGATGGGATGGCGTCTGTAAATGGCAAAGCCTCCTCGATGAATGTGAAAAGCGCAGTATATTTACCACGCTTTTCGCCAAACATTCTATAGCTCAAAAAAGCAGCAAGTGGTGCCCATGCTACATCCAGCATAGGCATGGCGTATGAAGCCATGCCAATACCATCAAGTATAATGCACCAGATTAGCTTTTTGTATTTCTTGTTCATATAGTAATACGTGCTTGACTCTATACACCACCCTCTATCGATGTGTGTGATCTTGCTCCAAGCTCTTTATCCATTGTGTAGATACCAAAGCCATTATCACCAATAAGTTTCAGGCTGTCTATCATCTCTTGTGCTGTTTCTTCTTCTTCCACTTGCTCGGTTACAAACCATTGCAATATGTTTTCTGTTGCATAGTCGTCCTCGCTACGTGCTATTGAAACTAAGTTGTTAATCATCCCGGTAACTACCTTTTCGTGCTTAAGTGTATCTTCAAAAGCTGCCAATAGAGATTCCCATGATGTTTCAACCTCTTTGATGGGTGTCAGTGATACTTTGTTGCCTTTTGATATTAAGTAATTAATCAGCTTCATCGCGTGGTCTTGTTCTTCTTGGAATTGAACTTTAAACCAGTTGGCAAATCCCGGTAATCCTTTGTTTGCAAAATGTACCGACATGGATAAATAAAGATATGCTGACCAAAACTCTGCGTTAATTTGTTCGTTAATTGCTATTTCTAATTTGTTGCTTACCATAATGTTGTTTGTTAGTTTTCAAAATAATTATTTACGTATTAAACGTTATCTGCACAACAAAAGTTTTTTGCTCTTTGTCTATTTGTCCTAATTATAGCTATTGTGTGCTGATTTGTTTATATTTTATCTCATTTTCAAGTGATATAATAATTATTAGTATCTTTGCTTTTTGATTTAAATAGTTACATATCAAAAAATCAAATTCATTTAAAATATTTATCTGATGAATCTTTTGAAAGATAAGATGATGAAATATGATATTCCCCAAAAGTTTAAAGCTGCGGGAATATATCCATATTTCAGAGTTATAGAGAGCGACCAAGATACAGAAGTTGTTATCAATGGCAAAAAGGTACTCATGTTTGGCTCCAATGCCTATTTGGGGTTGACCAATCACCCAAAGGTGAAAGAGGCTGCGCTCGAAGCTACAAAAAAATATGGCACAGGAATGGCCGGATCTCGCTTCTTGAATGGTACACTTGATATTCATATAGAATTAGAGAGAAAGCTTGCCAACTTTTTAGGTAAAGATGATGCAATTATATTCCCTACAGGGTTCACCGTAAATGAGGGTGTTCTTGGTTCTGTAACCGGCCGCGAAGATTATATTTTGTGGGACGAGCGAAACCATGCCTCTATCATTGAGGGTACCAGGGTTTCATTCTCCACCAAATATAAATTCCGCCATAATGATATGGTATCGCTTGAGAGGCAGCTACAGCGCTGTGATCCCAACAAGGTGAAACTAATTGTTGTAGATGGTGTATATAGCATGGAGGGTGATTTGGCAGACCTGCCCGGCATAGTAAAACTTGCAAAGAAATATAAGGCCAATATTATGGTTGATGAGGCTCACGGTATTGGCGTTATGGGACAGAGATATAACGGCAAGGGAGCATGTGACCACTTTGGTGTATTGCCTAATGTTGACCTGATTATGGGTACTTTTAGTAAGTCGCTTGCTTCAATTGGTGGTTTCATTGTGGGAGATTATCACACAATAAATTACTTGCGCCACAATGCCCGCACATATATCTTTAGTGCTAGTGCCACACCTGCTGCTACTGCAGCCGCATCTGCTGCATTAGATATTTTGCGATCTGAGCCCGACAGAATAAAAAAGCTTTGGGAACTAACTCATTATACTATAAATAGATTTAGAGACTTAGGCTTTGAGATTGGTCCTACTTCTACACCCATTATACCACTTTATATACGTAGTGACGAAAAGACCTTTATGATAACGAAAGAGCTTTTTGATAATGGTGTATTTGTGAACCCGGTAGTATCTCCGGCTGTAGCACCAAACGAAACATTGATACGATATTCGCTTATGGCAACTCATACTTACGAACAAATTGACAAGTCTATTGACGAGATAACCAAGCTGTTCAAAAAGTATGGGGTTATATAACAAGCAATTATAATAAAGTAAAACCTCGAAATTTTCTCGAGGTTTTTTTATTCTTAAAACTTTACTTACATCCAAGCGTTGAACAACAATAATTAAAGGAGGAAATTTTGAAAGTCATTGATTTATCGCAAGAGATTATAGAGGAGAAACCTCAAAAGGTTGTAGCCACATTAGGCTTTTTTGATGGTGTGCACATGGGCCACAGACACCTGATTAGTCAGGTGAAGCAAGAAGCAGAACGATTAGGTCTGCCATCTGCCGTTATAACCTTTCCTGTGCATCCCCGCAAGGTGCTCCAGTCAGATTATCAGCCAAAATTGATTTGTGGATACTCTGAAAAGCTTGCTCAACTTGAAACCACAGGTGTTGATTATGTGTTTAGTGTGCCGTTTACAAGAGAGATGTCTATGCTGTCGGCGCAAGACTTTATAAAACATGTGCTCAGTGAGCAAATCAATGTTGATACCCTTGTTGTAGGCTATGATCATCGTTTTGGACACAACCGCGAGGAAGGTTTTGAAGACTATGTGAGATATGGCAAAGAGGAGGGAATTAATATTATTAAAGCCACCGAGTTGCGCTGTGATGATTTAAATGTCAGCTCATCCGAAATTCGCCGCTTGCTAATTGATGGTGATGTGGTGAGGGCAAACAAGTTGTTGACATACAATTATACCCTATCCGGCAAGATTGTAGAGGGATATCAGGTGGGTCGCACTATTGGATTCCCCACGGCAAATATGAAAGTGTGGGAGAAATATAAAGTAGTGCCTTTGCTGGGAGTTTATGCAGTGTTTGTTCACTTTCAAGACAAAACACTTCAAGGTATGCTTTATATAGGAACGCGACCTACATTGCATAATGATCCTCAAATTAGTGTGGAGGTTAATATATTTGATTTTGATGGCGACCTTTATAATCAGTCGCTCACAGTTGAGTTTGTTGACTTCATACGCGGCGATGAGAAATTTGACAAAGTAGAAGAACTTATTGCGAGCATACATCGCGACAAAGAGAGAGTTAAAGCAAGATTAAATCAAGTATTGGCATGAAGTATATCAAATTAAATAATGGAACACAGATGCCCATTTTAGGATTGGGCACTTACAAGATAGGGTGGACGGATGTGGAAGTGTATAACGCTATCAGATCGGCACTCGACTTAGGCTACAGGCACATAGATACTGCTACGTTATATAAAAATGAAGCCACCATTGGCAAGGCCATAAGAGATAGTGGCATAGCTCGTGATGAATTGTTTGTAACCACCAAGGTGTGGGGTTCAGATATTATAAGCGGTAATATCGCCAAAGCTTTTGAGATAAGCAGCGAGTTGCTTGATATTGATTATATAGACCTATATCTTGTTCACTGGCCCGTGAGGGGCAAGGAGGCCGAAACCTGGCTGGAGATGGAGAAGATATATGCTGCCGGCAAAACTAAGGCTATTGGCGTAAGTAATCACCTTATCCATCACCTCAAAGAGGTGTTGCGTGTGGCAAGCATCAAGCCGGTGTCAAACCAAGTGGAGATGCATCCATATCTTATTAATAAAGAGTTGGCGTCATTCTGTGCCGACAATGATATTGTTTGTCAGTCGTGGAGTCCTTTAGGCAGCAGCAAGGTTGATTTATTAGATGAAGCTGTGTTGAGAGAGATAGGGGATAAGTATGGCAAATCACCTGCACAGGTGGTGTTGAGGTGGAATATTGAACGTGGTATTGTCTCGATACCAAAGTCGAGCAAGGCAGACAGACAAGCGGTCAACATTGATGTCTTCGATTTTGAGTTGACAGCTGATGAGGTTGGCAAAATAAATTCTCTGAATAGAGATTATCGCACAGGTGCGCATCCTGATGAAATAGAGTTCTGATAAAGAACATCTTT
>CAZSKF010000032.1:17228-19139 GCA_964607405.1 uncultured Proteiniphilum sp.
TTTATTATAGCTTTAACTCTCTTTTTGCTGTCGTGCTTATATGAATAGAGCATGGCGAGGTGTCCCCCGGCACTCACTCCCATAGGTACAAATCTTGCTTTCACACCAAGCTCTTGAGCATTCTTCTCCACAAAATTTATCACATTGTTAATATCGTCAGGTTGTGTGGGCAGCATATATCTGGGTCCTAGCGGATTCACAGTTCTGTAATTCATATTCACAATCGCATACTTGTTGCCCATCTGTTGCTTTATTTCTTTTGCAAATTCGCTCATCTCCTCCTTATTGCCTTTTATCCAAGCACCGCCATGAATTAGAATAATGACTTCGGTAGTTTGTGGCGATCTGTTGGCAGGCAGGTGTATATCCATTTTCTGCAATATATCCTTGCCATAGCTCACATCAATATATGTTTTTTGTTCTGTGTGGCTTGTCTCTCCAAAATTGGGTGTGTCATCTTTGTCGCAACCAACCATAAATAGCAAAGCCAGCAACAAAGTGAGTAAATAAATATGCGCGTGTTTCATTCTATTATTGTTTTTGAATTAAATGATATTTAGTTCTTTCAATCTCTCCTCCAGGTTCACTTCATCCGTGTAGTGTATGGTGTTGAATCCAAGTCTGATAGCAGCAGTTATATTGTCAGCATTGTCGTCTATAAATAGAGACTCCTCCGCTTTAATATTATATCTGTTTAGCAACACCTCGTAAATTGCAGGATCTGGTTTTATAAGCTTTTCATCGCCCGACACTACTATTCCGTCCAGATGCTTAAAGAAATCATATCGCTCTATAGCAATTGGCAAAGTTTCGGCCGACCAGTTGGTTAGCCCATACACCTTATATTTTTGTTTAAGTGGGTGCACCAACTTAGTATTTTCATCAAAAGTGCCTCCCAACATTTCTCCCCATCTGCCATAATACATTGCTATGTGCTCCTTGTGTTCGGGAAATTCGTTTTGTTTCTCTAATGTAGCTTCTGCAAGCGGTCTGCCTGCATCTTGAAGTACATTCCAGTCGTATCTGCATATATTGTCAAGGAAATAGTGCATGTCTTCCTCTTTTTCAAATACCTTGCTGTATAGATATGTGGGATTCCAATCGATTAATACACCTCCAAAATCAAAAATAATGTTCTTTATCTGCTTCATAACTTTTTAATTATAATTCCTATTGTCAAAAATACAAAAACATTTCGAATGATTGGCTATTATTATACCCGCAAAACTAGTTTTTCGCCTGGTCCAATATTGGAAAATCATGAAAAACTTTATTTTCTACCATTACACAATTGGACTGGCCATGAAAAAGCCCTTTTTTAACAATTATCTGCAAAGGAAATGCAAAACAAGTCTCGAGAATGTTAATGCCTGTTAGTAAAATGCTCAAAAATGCCGTTTTTTCGCCCCGTCCAATTGCGGAACACCATGAAAAAACTTTTTGACATGCCTGTCCAATATTGGACAGGCATAAATAACTCTATAGAGTACAAGTTATGTTAACGAAAGTGCTGGTTGAACTTGCTTAACGTTAAGACCTGTTAGCAGGAGTGACCGAAAACCCTGTTTTGACGCCTCGTCCAATTTTGGAACACCTTGTCAAACTAGTTTTTCATTCTGTCTGTAACTAAAAAAGGTGCGAAAAACATCTTTGACTACCCAGTCCAATATCGGAATGATAGAAAAAACATCTTCGACATCATTTTCGGGTTGTGGACCAGATAAAAAAATGCTTTTGCAATGAAGACACAATTGGATTGGGTGTAAAACAGTTATACTAATGTATGAAAAAAGCTTAGGCTGCTCATATATAAAAAAACTGACTTAAAAGATTGGTTGTTCAGTATCTATTTTGAGGCAGTCTCATTTGTTTTTAATATTAAATAACTGATATAAAAATGATTGTCGAAAT
>CAZSKF010000033.1:0-1629 GCA_964607405.1 uncultured Proteiniphilum sp.
GTGGAAACTGCGAAATGACCGTTCCGGGGCAAATAACAAAGCAACACAACGTTAGCATACAAGGAATTAAGAATATCCCTGGACTTTTGCCCACTAGTTCAACGTGGATGTTTGCTAACAACGTTTATAATCTTGTTAAATTCTTGACCAAAGATGACAAGATCTACCTGAACCTAGATGATGAAATAACACGATCTATTCTTGTTACCAATAATGGAGAGATTGTTCACGAAGGAACCCGGGAGGCAATGGGATTATAAAAATTAAAAGAAGATCAAACATGAACCCTATATACTTAATTCTAATTTTTATTGTAGCAACACTGGTTGGATATTTTATTATAAAAAACGTCCCTAGTTTGCTACACACCCCTCTCATGTCAGGGATGAATGCATTATCAGGCATAACCATTTTGGGAGCAATTGCAGCTGTGGGAATTGCAATGATTAGCGCTAATCAAAATACTATATTAGCACAAATACTTGGAGGTATTGCAATTATTGCCGCAACAGTAAATGTGGTGGGCGGATTTGGTGTTACACATCGAATGCTCAAAATGTTTAATAAGAAGAAAAAGAAATAATGATATGACAGCAACTATATACTTAATTATCTGTACTATACTTTCAATTTTAGTATTAGTAGGAATATCGATGATGAGTCGTGTAAAGACTGCTGTGATGGGAAACTTCATCAGTGCAGTCAGTGTGCTTGCAGGAATCATTATTACACTTTTATTCAATGAAATAATTGACGTAACTAGCATCTACATCTATATTATAATTGGCTCTATTATTGGAAGCATGTTAGCCATGAGGGTCAAAATGATTGAAATGCCCCAGTTGGTTGCATTGCTCAATAGTATCGGAGGTTTGGCTTCAGCATTGGTGGGAGCTTTATCTCTCCTTGGCATTGGCATAAATTCATTTTATCCTGTATTCTCTAATGTTACTGCTGTTCTGGCTATTATTATTGGTATAATTACTTTTGTTGGGAGTTTAGTAGCTGCCGGAAAATTACACAAACTACTTCCACAGCGACCGATTATTTGGAAATCACACTCTTCAGTACTTAATATCAGCATATTGCTACTAATAGCCTCGGTAATTATTACTGCATTTTTAGGCAAAGTGATTAATTACCAAGCCGATCTGGCAATTATATTTGTGATTAGTTTAGGAATAAGCACTTTGTTTGGATACGCTTTCTCAATAAGAGTTGGTGGTGCAGACATGCCTATAACCATTTCGTTATTAAACTCACTTAGTGGTGTGGCAGGAGCTATTGCCGGTATGGCCATTGGGGATATTCTGCTGGTATCAGTAGGAGGTATTGTTGGTGCTTCTGGCTTATTCTTAACGCAGATAATGTGCAGATCAATGAATAGAAGTCTGTTAGACATTCTAACGGGAAAGACTTCAGTAGCGGCTAAGAAACCAACAAAAACGACTCAAGGCACAATAGCTAAAGAAAAAACAAAGAGCACTGTTTCAAACAAAAAAGACTCTGGTCAAATATTGCAAAATGCAAAGTCGGTTATAATTGTTCCTGGCTACGGAATGGCTCTTGCGCAAGCACAACATCAGGTAAAACAACTGGCAGACAAGCTTGAAGCAAACGGCGCAGAGG
>CAZSKF010000033.1:1729-18274 GCA_964607405.1 uncultured Proteiniphilum sp.
ACCCTGCTGCAAGAAATGCGGTGGACACTCCCATCTACGGTATGCCCGTTTTGAATGTGGATGAAGCTGCCGAGGTATTCATTTGCAACTTCGACTTAAAGCCGGGATATTCCGGTGTGGAGAATCCATTATATACTAAGCAAGAAGGCGTTCACCTTATGCTGGGGGATGCCAAGGATAGCTTGAATAAAATAATCTCTTCACTGGACAAAAAGCAAGACTCTAAACCTGAGACAAACAATAATGCAGATGTACTACAAAATGCAAAGTCGGTTATAATTGTTCCTGGCTACGGAATGGCTCTTGCACAGGCACAACATCAGGTAAAACAACTGGCAGACAAGCTTGAAGCAAACGGCGCAGAGGTGAAATATGCTATTCATCCCGTAGCAGGAAGGATGCCGGGGCATATGAATGTATTGCTTGCTGAGGCAGATGTGCCATACGAACAATTATATGAAATGGATGCTATTAATGAGGAATTCAAAAACTCTGATGCAGTAATAGTTATTGGTGCCAATGATGTTTTGAACCCTGCTGCAAGAAATGCGGTGGACACTCCCATCTACGGTATGCCCGTTTTGAACGTGGATGAGGCTGCCGAGGTATTCATCTGCAACTTCGACTTAAAGCCCGGGTATTCCGGCGTGGAAAATCCCTTATACACTAAGCAAGAGGGGGTTCATCTTATGCTAGGAGATGCCAAGGATAGTCTAAATAAGTTGTCAGGACTTATTTAAAAAACCATAAATGAGTATTTGGGAATAATTTCCCAAATACTCATTTATTTTTTATTATGAGCACAAACTAAATTAAATCATCCTATATCTGAACACATAATCAGGCATTTATTAGATATTAAAATCTGCTGAAACAGTTTATGAACAAAGATAAAGAGTAGCGCGCACATGCTTTCTATTGGTATTAGATTATATCTATACGACAAACACAAGTCTAATCTTTGAATTTAAAAAAAAATTATGTTTCTTTGCTTACAGTTTAATATTAATTTCCCAAAATTCATCAATAATTTCAACAAAAATGGATAATCAAAATAGTGATAATCAAATGCAACTAGAACTACCCGAAGATGTAGCTCAAGGCACTTATTCTAATCTAGCTATAATTTCTCATTCTTCATCCGAGTTTGTATTAGATTTTGTAAGAATTGTTCCGGGAGTGCCAAAGGCTAAAGTCAAATCAAGAATAATCTTAACTCCTGAACATGCCAAAAGACTTTTGCATGCACTGGAAGACAATATTGAGAGATTTGAGAAGAATAATGGACCCATATCCATTAAGAACAATGATATGCATGGATTTCCTCCACCTATAGGCGGGATGGGTCAGGCCTAACATTATATATTCCCTAATTATTAAAATCACAGATAAATGAGCACAGAAACAAAGGAGACTAAAAAGTTCAATTGGTTTAAAATGTTTTGGGAGGGTTTCACAACCATGTCCAAGCAAAGTAGAACTCTTTGGATTATAGTAATTGTAAAGCTTATAGTAATGTTCGCAATTCTAAGACCTATATTTTTCCCTAATTTCTTGAAATCACAAGCGGAAAATAAAGATGGTCAATCAGAATATGTAAGAGAACAAATGATAGAACGTTCGCAAAAAGATACGAAAACAATAAAATAACTATATTTAAAACCTAATCATATGGATTTATTATTAAATGCTACCGTCAATTGGTCGAGAGGACAATTTGCATTGACTGCAGGATACCACTGGATTTTTGTTCCCATAACAATTGGTCTTGCCGTCATCATGTCTGTTATGGAAACTATTTATGTTAGAACAGGCGATGAAAAGTGGAAAAAAACCGCCAAGTTCTGGCAACTAATCTTCGGAATCAACTTTGCCATTGGTGTTGCCACAGGTATAATTCTAGAGTTTCAATTTGGAACAAACTGGTCTAACTACAGCTTATTTGTAGGAGATATATTTGGTGCACCATTAGCAATTGAAGGCATAATAGCTTTCTTCTTAGAAGCTACATTTATCACAATTATGTTCTTTGGCTGGAATAGAGTTAGCAAAAGAATGCACTTGGCTTCAACATGGTTAGTTACTCTGGGGGCAACATTATCGGCATTTTGGATATTGGTTGCCAACGCATGGATGCAATACCCTATCGGGATGGAGTTTAATCCTGAAACAATGAGAAACGAAATGGTTGACTTTTGGGCAATTGTAAATTCACCTGTTGCAATCAATAAATTTCTTCATACCGTAACATCATCTTGGGGTGTTGGTGCTGCTTTTGTTACAAGTATCAGCATGTGGTATCTAATAAAGAAAAGAGATCAGGCATTTGCTTTAAGAAGTATTTTAGTATCTACCATATTTGGGTTTGTAGCTTTTGTAATTGTTGCAGCTACAGGCGATGGATCAGCATACGAAGTGACACAAAAACAACCGATGAAACTTGCAGCAATGGAAGGTCTTTATGAAGGTAAAGAAGGTGCAGGATTAGTAGCCATAGGACTATTAAATCATAAAAAAGAAAGATATGATGACGGAGTTGACCCATATATCTTTAAAATAGAGCTTCCCAAACTTCTTTCATTAATGGGATACAGAAATATTAATGCATTTGTGCCAGGTATCAAAGACGTGGTAGATGGTGGCTATACACTGCCAGATGGAACAATAGCTCTATCATTTCACGAGAAAAAAGAAAGAGGGCTAATTGCTCACCAGGCTTTGGCTGACTTTCAAAAGGCTAAAACCGAAGGTAGAGACACTGATGCCGCAAACTTCGAAAAGGTTATTAGAGAACACTATGACTACTTTGGATATGGATTCCTTGAAAAAGAAGAAGATATGATACCAAATGTGGCATTAACTTTCTATGCTTTCCACATTATGGTATTAGTGGGTGGATATTTCATCTTGTTCTTTGCTTTTGTTTGGTATCTACACCGCAAAAAGAAACTAGAGTCTATGACTTGGATTCAACACGTTGGTTTATGGAGTTTGGCTTTAGCAATGCTTGCAACGCAGTTAGGATGGGTTGTAGCAGAAGTAGGCCGTCAACCATGGACAATACAAGACATCCTGCCAGTTCAGGCCGCCGCATCAGCAGTACCTGCAGCCAATGTCAAAACAACATTCTTCATGTTCGCTTTCCTTTTCTCAATTTTGCTTATTGCCGAAATTATGATCATGGTGAAACAAATAAAGAAAGGTCCTGAGAAGGATTAAATAGTGTGAGCTATTCTTTAATCAATTAAAACAAATAAAATTATGATAACATACGAATTTCTACAAAACTATTGGTGGTTCATAATATCACTTCTTGGTGGAATATTAGTGTTTCTTCTATTTGTTCAGGGAGGTCAGTCAATGATACATTCTTTAGCAAAAACAGAAGATGAGAAAAGCCTGGTAATAAATGCTCTTGGGCGAAAATGGGGGTTTACCTTCACCACACTTGTTGTATTTGGGGGAGCATTCTTTGCTTCGTTCCCATTATTTTATGCTACTAGCTTTGGCGGTGCATATTGGGTGTGGATGCTATTACTTTTCTCTTTTGTAGTTCAAGCTGTGTCTTTTGAGTTTCAGGAAAAGCCCAATAATTTCCTTGGTGTGAACACATATAGATGGTTTCTTTTCTTTAATGGAGTAATAGGAACCTTTGTATTAGGCGTTGCAGTTGCCACATTCTTCACAGGATCAGAGTTCACTATCAATAAAATAAACCTTGTAACATTTATGGATGGTGGCAACACTATGAGTGGATGGGACAATCCTCTTCATGGACTGGAGGCTCTTGGAAACTTCAGAAACTGGACTTTAGGATTGGCTGTTTTATTTTTGGCCAGAACTCAAGCATCACTTTTTGTTATTAACAGAATTGATCATCAGTCGCTACATACACGAGCTCGAAAATATACATTATACAATGCTATACCATTTCTGGTATTCTTCTTGACATTCTTAATATGGACTCTGGTATCAGACGGATATGCTGTGAATCCTGACACAAAAGAGGTGTTTATGGAGCCAAATAAATATCTGAATAACTTTATTGAGATGCCAATAATTACAGTTCTATTCATGGCAGGTGTGCTATCTGTTCTATGGGGAATCTTCGCTACAGTTTTCAACAAGTCATACTCCAGGGGAATTTGGTTTTCTGGTGCAGGAACTATAATTACGGTAACTATGCTGTTATTAATTGCCGGATATAACAATACATCGTTCTATCCGTCATACACAAACCTGCAAAGTTCACTAACAGTTCAGAATGCATCTTCAAGTGAATTCACATTAGGAGCAATGGCAATTGTGTCACTATTCGTTCCAGTAGTAATGACATATATCTTTTTTGCGTGGAGAGCTCTTGAAGGAAAGAAGCTAACTCTAGAGGATGCTCACGAGGATGGAGGTTACTAGTTTGCAATAGAGATATAGTACATATATAATTAAACAGGGGTGAAGTTTAAGCAACTTCACCCCTGTTATTATATAATTGTATTTTTACTTTTGTCTTTGATGAACCAAGCTATACTCCTTCAGTCCATCGTAGGTATCTATATAAAACTTGAACGGAGTATTATCTTCGGAATCAGATATAATTAAATCAAGAGCAAAAGAAGTATAGAATTTTCTTTGATAACCTGGCGAATCACCATTCCTTTTAAAAGCAAAATAGAGATTAATCCCCTCCGAGTTTGAATCTAACAACACTCCTGCTGAAGGGTTTTTCTCATAAAACTCTGCTTCAAATATTATATTTAGGTAATCACCTCCAACCCACACACTTTGAAGCTTAACCTTCTCAATTATTGAAAAATCAATATCATTATCAATAATAATATTGCTTGTATAGACATCAGACAGTGAGTTGATTCTCACAATATCCTCCATAACAGGAGTATAATTTAGTATAACTCTTTGACCATCTTCACCCGAATATTGAAAAGCATTTTCTGGCAAAAGCTCCCTATAATTATCCAAAACAAATCCAACCTTATCAGGATATTGTTTAACTGTTGCAAACTCCACAAAGAAGTCATCCATACGCTCTATTTCTTTTTCACAACCAATTGTGAGAAAGACCAAGAGCAGCAGATATATTCTAAATCCTTTAAGCATCAAAAGAGTAATAAACTTATATTATTGAACGGAGAGATTATTCTTAACGGTATTTCCGTACATCTCAATAATCTTTGAGCGCAAGAAAACAACATCTTTATTAGGCAAGTTCACCTTCTCAATTTGCTTATCCAAATATGAATTAAAGCTCTCAACATCATCATTGGTATATCTATCTGCAAACTCAGATGCGCCCATCATCATATCATAAGCCACATAGTTGACAGGGAAATGATGATAATTGCTAAATATCTCCTTGTCGATACCATTAGCTACATATGATAAAACGTCAGATACCGCTGTCAGATCAGAAGCTGATAAGTCTGACAGAGATTCATTAATACCCTTTCCAAACGTAAACACCACTTTACCCTTATATCCTGTTATTCCGGTTTGCATATTCTCCACATCATCAGACTGGCTTTTCACGTGATCAGGGTTGTCTCTTTTTTGTTGAAATTCTTTAGCTTTCAAAAAGTCACAAGGATCATACTCATATGATAAAGAAAGGGGAATAATATTTAGTGATTGTAACGACTCCAAAGGCTCTTGCCTATTAAATAGAGTAAGCATCTTCAATAGACTAGTTTGAGTTCTGTCATTAGAATCCTTTGCCCTACCCTCTCTTTGTGCAAGCCATATAGATTGATTGCGTCTATTAAGAGTATCATAAATATATTCAGATAACTGCTTAGAAGTTGCCAACATCTCTCTCACAGAAACTTTACGTTTTACGATGAAGCTTTTATTGAGTCTAACCAAATCTGTAATCCAAGGATAAATCAATAAGTTGTCACCAATTGCAATTTCTGATGTATTCATATCATTGTCAAAGAACAAAATATTTAGAAAAGCAGCATCCAACACAATATCCCTGTGGTTAGAAATATACAAACAAGCCTTGTCTGACGAAATATTATTCAACCCTTCTACTGAAAGCCCCGAAGTAGTTTTCTCGATAATATGCTTCATAAAAGGATAAATAATATTGCGTTGAAAATCATATATCGTTTTACATGAAAGCAAAGCCCCCGAAAACATCTCCCAAGTTAGTGGTGCCACTATTGGCTCAACAACTCTCTTGAAGTTCTTATCCTTAATTAACCTATTAATTGTGCCTTGAACCTCATCATCATTCAGTGGGCGAATATCATCAAAATTATGATCTTTAAATCTTTCCATTATAAAATAAATTTAGCTTAGGATTATTTCCCTGTCAATAAACTACTCATTTTGCCATACTCAAGCTCAATAATATCTGTCAACACAGCCTTCATATCTAGTCCTGCCGAGGCCACTTGCTGTGGAATAAAGCTGGTTGCAGTCATACCCGGAGTGGTATTTACTTCAAGCAAGACCGGAATATTATCAGAAATAATATAGTCTGCCCTAATTATACCTTTTGCATCTATCAAACGATAAATATCCTTAGTCAAGTTCTGTATCTCGGTGGTTAAACTATTAGAAATACGCGCAGGTGTAATCTCCTCTACCTGACCTTTATATTTTGCATCATAATCAAAAAACTCATTTTCTGTTACCACCTCAGTAAGTGGCAAAACAACTAAGCCTTCTTGGCTTTCATACATTCCACAAGTAACCTCCACACCATCAATGAAACTCTCAACAATCACTTCTGATGATTCTGTGAAAGCATCATCTATAGCTTTAGCAAGCTGAGAAATATCCTTCACTTTTGTAGTTGCAAAACTAGATCCTCCCGCATTAGGCTTCACAAAAAGAGGAAGACCAATCTTTTCTACAATAGACTCTACATCATATGTATCTCTGGGACGCAACACCATTGACTCGGCAACATTAAATCCAAAGGGCTTCAAAAAGTTGTTGCATATAAATTTATTAAAAGTAAGAGCCGAAGCCAATACTCCACAATTAGAATATGGCAACCTTAGCATATCGAAATACCCCTGCAACACACCATCTTCTCCCGGTGTGCCATGAATGGTGATATAGGCAAAGTCAAAGACAACTTTACTACCATCTGCCACAAAACTAAAATCGTTCTTATCTATTTCAACAGCACTGTCGGAATATTCAACACTCCATTCAGTATCATCAATCTTTACTTTATATACGTTATAGTTATCTTTATCAATAAAAGAATAAATACCTTGAGCGCTCTTCTCTGATACTTCTTTTTCAGAAGAATAACCACCCCAAACTATAGCAATATTTTTCTTCATATATTTTAATTGCTTCAAATTTACTGTTTCTAATTTTCACGAGTTGATGTATAAACCCTCCAGCGTTCCACCACGCTTTTCATATCTTCAGGCATCTCACTTTCAAATAATATCTCTTCATTAGTTTCAGGATGAACAAAGCCTAGAGTTTGTGCATGCAAACATTGGCGAGGACACAAACTAAAACAATTATACACGAACTGTTTATACTTAGCATATCTTGTACCCCTCAGAACATCATTTCCTCCATACCTTTCATCATTAAACAAAGTATGGCCAATATGTTTCATATGCACTCTGATTTGATGAGTTCGACCTGTTTCCAAAACACATTCCACCAAAGTAACATATCCAAAACGCTCCAATACTTTATAGTGAGTAACCGCAGGCTTTCCTTGACTACCATCAGGAAAGACACTCATCAATAATCTATTCTTAGGATCTCGGCCTATATTACCTTCGATGGTGCCCTCATCCTCATCAACATTTCCCCACACCAAAGCCAGATATCTTCTCTTGGTAGTTTTGTTGAAAAACTGTCTAGAAAGGTGAGTCTTTGCATCAGGAGTTTTGGCAATCAGCAATAACCCAGAGGTATCCTTATCGATACGATGCACCAATCCAAGACGAGGATCCGTCATATCCATACCATGCTCAAGCTCAAGGTGAAATGCAATAGCATTAATCAGAGTTCCGGTGTAGTTTCCATGGCCCGGATGCACTACCATCCCCGGCGCTTTATTTATCACCATAAGAGTATCATCCTCATATACAATATCCAGAGGGATATCTTCGGGGATGATTTCAAGCTCGCGCTTAGGGCGGTCCATCACTAGGGTAACCACATCCAGCGGCTTCACCTTATAACTTGATTTAACGGCAACACCGTTCACCAAAATGCAATCAGCCTCCGCAGCCTGTTGTATTCTACTTCTGGATATTCCCTCTATTCGCACAGAGAGAAACTTATCTATTCTCATCAAGCCTTGCCCTTTGTCGGCAACAAACCTATGATGTTCAAACATCTCATCACCATCGTCCGAAATGTTATCTATGTCGTTATATAAATCCTGTTCTACCACTATCTTCTAAAAAAATGAATCATCCATACTAGAGTTATTCTTGTTCCCATCCTTATTTAATTCAGGAACTACATTCCGATTCATGTCAGGATTCTCACCAAAGTCACTATTCAACGAATCTCTGTCAACACTTCTGCCAACAATCAGTCTAAGATGCTGTCCTAAAGGCACAGGCTCATTAGCGCCAACCCTTCTTCCCTTATGCTCCACAGACAATACCAAACCACTATATTCGGCAGGCACTTCCACAATTTCGATATCATTAAACCCAATAGAATTGAGCAAAGAAATAGCCTGTCTTGATGAAAAATCAACAAGATCCGGAATCTGAATTTGTTGAGGATTATAAGAATATATAGAGATATAAATACTTTTCCCTTCTTTAACCTTATTATTAGGATTAGGTGTCTGGTCAATTACCGAGCCCGGAACTGCTTCAGCATTATAAACAGAATCAACAATCTGAAGTGAAAGGCCCTTAGACTTCAGAAGCTGCTGAGCCTCCTCAGCTTGCAATCCTTTCAAATCAGGAACTATAATATTCTGACCATGACGAGTGTATATATTCAGAAACAATAAAGTCAGAATCAATAATAAAACACCAACTACAGCAATGGCTATCAGATTAAAAAAAATACTGTCCGAAAGGAGCCTCTTAGTTTTTTTCTTTTTATTCATACAAGTTATTTGAAGTTCAATTATCGACAAAAATACAAAAAAAAAGTATGTCACTGTCATTTAGCCTAATGCAAAATCAAAGTGCACACACTATAACACACAATAATGTGCAATAACAAAAAAAGCATGGACAATGCCATGCTTTCCTATAGTTTATATTAATTAAGTATGAGATTACTCAGCCTCTATACCAACCATTTCAGGGTCAATCATAATACGGCCACAATATTCGCATACAATAACTTTTTTACCCATTTTTATATCCATCTGTCTTTGAGGTGGAATCTTATTAAAACAACCACCACAAGCTCCCCTTTGAATAGGCACAATACCCAATCCGTTGCGAGCATTCTTTCTGATACGTTTTAAAGCTGAAAGAAGACGAGGCTCAATCAAAGCTTCTGTCTTTTTAGCTTTCTCTCTTAATTTCTCTTCTTGGCTCTTTGTTTCAGATACAATATCATCAAGTTCTTTTTTCTTTGCAGCCAAGTCAATATTCTTCTCTTTCAATTGATCATTGGCAGCAGCAACCAGCTGTTTCACTTTCTTTTCAGCCTCAGCATTATCTCTAATATGCTTTTCGGCAAGTTCAATCTCAAGAGTTTCAAATTCTATCTCTTTAGACAGGTGATCATACTCTTTGCTATTGCGAACATTCTCTAGTTGAGTGTTGTATTTTTCAATACGCGCCTTACTTGTTTCAATTTTGATTTTCTCAGTTTTTGTTCTATCAGACAAATCTTTCAAGTCTAGCTCCAGTTTATTGATTCTGGTTCCAAGACCGGCTATTTCGTCATCAAGGTCTGCCACTTCCAAAGGCAATTCTCCACGCAATGTTCTAATTTTGTCTATTTCCGACAAAAATGATTGTAACTTATATAACGATTTAAGTTTTTCCTCAACCGCTATATCTTCAACAGATGTTTTCTTTTTAGTAGCCATATATTTTTGAGTTTAAAATTTTAAATAAAAAAATGCGACAACCGAACAGTATATTCACTGACCATTGTCACATTATCTGTATTTGGCGGGACCTATGTCATACCGCACTAATCTACAAATATTTTACCGGGTTCGAATCGAACGACGATTTATATATCGCAAAGTTAGTATATTTTTTTGAAATCACATCAAAAAAGATATCTTTTGTAGATATTTCTGATTCATAATGACCTAAGACAGCGAATAATAGCTTATCTTCCACATCATAAAAATCATTATACCTAGCCTCACCCGTCACAAAGGCATCTGCACCATAAGCAATAGCATTGGGAATAAGAAACGATCCGGCACCACCGCATAAAGCCACGTCTTTAATTTCTCGATTTGACATCTTAGAATGCATTACAGTATTGAGCTGAAAAACATCCTTCAACAAATAAAGGAAATCCTGTTCGGGAAGTGCCTCGGGTAAAACCCCAACCACACCACTACCAGCCTGTTTCCAATCATTGGCCAATGGGTAAAAATCATATGCAGGCTCCTCATAGGGATGCACCGACATCAGAGCTCTTAGTACGTCACCCTGCTTAAATTTTGGAAGAATAGTTTCGATACGAGTCTCCTTTTCGATGTGAATACTTCCAACTTTTCCAACATAAGGATTAGCCTCCTCACCGCCTCTGAAAGTACCCTCTCCCTCCAGATTAAAACTACATGAATCATATTTCCCGATATTCCCACCGCCTGCATTAAAGAGTGCTGCTCTTACCTGCTCTACATGTGAATTGGGCACAAAGGTTACCAGTTTGAGAAGCGAATCAGACATTGGCGACAAAATACGAACATCCTGAAGCCCCAGCATCTCAGCCAATTTATAATTAACACCATCCTCAGCATTATCCAAGCTGGTATGGCTTGAATATATTACGATATCATTTTTCAAGGCCTTAATAACACAACGTTCAATGTAGTTTCGTCCGGTAATAGATTTTACAGACCTAAACAGTAGCGGGTGATGAGAAATAATCAAATTACACCCTAACGAAATGGCCTCGTCCACCACATTCTCCGTTACATCTATACATACCAAAGCACCTTTTGCCTCCTGAAAAACATCCCCAACCTGCACACCACTATTGTCATAACTCTCCTGAAGAGATAAAGGCGCCAGTTGCTCTATTGTATTAATTATATCCTTAATTCTCATTTTACAAAACTATTTAATACACAAATATAGTATTTTTTTATACTTTTGTTGACACTTAAAAAAGATTATCAATTATAATATGAACAAAATAGCAAGCTTAATCATCATCTGTTCACTTTTATCAGGTTATTTATTTGCAAACAACAGGCACAAAGAACCCATTCAAATAAAGGTGTTTGAAGAAACCCCCATCTTGTTTGACGAACAAATACCAATGGACGGAACACCCAACAAGGATGGAATAATTTATATAGCAAACGGAAGAATTGCATTAAAGAAAATAACAATACCCCGATTTACAAATCATACAGATATAAAGATAGATTTATCTCTCACCTCAAATGGCGACAGATGGGACAAATCCGGTTCATGCTTTGTAATACCAAAGGATTCGAAAATCAACATGTTGGATATTGCCACACAAAAAGCACAATATCCGGAACATGATACTAACAAATACGAAAATCTGAACGGCATTGTAGCAGGCAAGGATTATATGCCTACTGTAGAGCTAATGAGATTTATGACCCCATTTGGAGTAGGACATTATAGCAACAATAACGACTCTGTATCGGCAGCACGCCGCCCCGTATATATAGACGGATGGGCCGAAAGAGTGGAGTGGCAAGAAAATATTACAGACCTAAGCTCACTTTTGGAAAATGAAGTTTACGTAGGAGTGTTTATAGACACCTGGACTAAAGAGGGATACAAAGTAAATACAACCCTAACCTTCACCGAAAGCAATATAAAAGGCGACAAAAAGACAAAAACCCACGTCATACCTCTCATCAACACGGTATATTACGTTGGTCAAAAACATCCCGACATATTTTCGCGACAAGACGTGGAAGTTCCCTTTACATTATCACCAAAAGCCAAAAATGTGCGCCTCAAATACATCACCACAGGACACGGAGGACACTCAGGCGGTGATGAGTTTAGACCACAGACAAATATTCTGTATGTTGACAATGCTGAAGTATTAAACGAAACACCCTGGCGCACAGACTGTGCATCATTCAGAAGATTCAATCCCACTTCGGGCGTATGGTTGAGAAAAAGAGAAATAGCATTTATAGCCCGAAACGGAGCTAGAGAAACAAAAGAAATTGAAGAGCCACTAGCATCTTCTGACCTTTCTCGAAGCAACTGGTGCCCCGGTAGTGATGTGCCCCCATTTGAAGTAGAATTGCACAATATTAAGCATGGCAATCATACATTAAGAGTAAGCATCCCTGAGTCAACACCTATTGACAACGACAAGCTCAATCACTGGTTAGTAAGCGCCTATCTTGTTTGGGAGGAATAATTATAATACGTATTAACAATGTCACAATCTCGGCCTCTAAACATAAAAGGCAAAAAACAACGGGAAAAGGACAAACTATAAATCCCTAAAAACCAACCAATAAGGATACTAGACATTTTTATGTAAGAAAATGTAAGGAAAAAATATCACTAAAAATTAGAGCGTTGTGATGTTTTTTCTTATATTCGCACTAAATATTATAAAACTCATAACTAATTAATAAGCAACAATGAAAACCCCTAATCTTAATATTGAATTAAGTGACAACTTTCTCACCAAGAGTTCCTTTGCCACAGATATCAACATCATACCAAACCCTGTTGCTATATATCTGCCCCTCACTCAGGAAGTATTCTTAAATGATATGGCCTACAAGACATTGGATTTGCCTCAGGATGAGAGAATAGATATGAGAGATTTTTTAGAATCCAACAAGCATTTGATTCAATTTGCAAGAGAATCATATTCCAATATTTTACAAAACAAAAGAGTTATTCTAAATCTCCCCAATAACACTACTCAGCAAATTGAGTTTAGCTTTAGCATCTCTAAGGATGACGTTCTTGGACATATTTACTTCGTAACTTTCAAGAAAATAAGCTATAGCGCACCCATCAACACCGTGTTTTCGTTATCGATGGTAAAGGAAGAGATCTCAAAACTAAAAGAGAACCTAAACAGCGAGGGAAAAAATGCGTTAAACAAGATATTGAAAGAATATTTCAATGAAGAGAACAAACAGCTTTCACTTGAAGATATGGTGAACTATGAGAAAGAACTGCAAATAATTCAACGCAAGTTTCCGGTATTGTCACGCCGAGAAGTTATTATATGCGGACTACTTCTCAACAATATGGATTTGGAGGATATTGCAAAGACAACAGACAGAACTCTTAACTCTGTATTTGTAACCATCCACCGTATCAATAAAAAAACAGATATACCAAACAAGAATGAGCTTGTGAGAATCTTGCAAGAAACAATTGCATTTGAGTCTTAGCGATATTTGTAGCAAGTGAGCACCAAAGACTTACAGAAGTTACTACATACATCAATTTATTATTAAAAACAGATAGCCTCTCGGTTTTATTACCGAGAGGCTATCTTGTTTTTACCACCAAAACTATCTCCACAAACAAAACAGAACTCATATTTATTAAAAAGTGCCAGGTGCACCCCATCCACAAAGTCTCATTTTCAGTAAAAGAGCTCGGGGATGTAATATCAAAAATTTCATTAATCGTTCAGCCTTCTTGAAAGTATAATTGTAAGTTTTTATTTCTAACAAAACGATCAAAAAGCGAAGAATATAAAGTTTAGATTTTAATATCAGAGCGTGAATAGTGCAATAACACTTTCGTATTTGCCACAAAATGACCCGAAAGTGATAAATATAAAATCACATTTTTAGTTCCAGAGCGTGAATAACGCAATAACACCTTTATATTTGGCACAAAATGGTGCTGGAATGCCAATTGTAAAATTACATTTTTAGCTTCAGAGCGTGAATAATGCAATAACACATTTATATTTTACTACTATTTATGGCTGAATGATGAAAATAATGTTTGTATCAGACTGCAAGTCAACTGATTTGCAAAATGTAAAGGTTTATACACCCTTAATGCTGTGCATTACACAGTGTGTAAAATCACATTTACACAGAAGGGGCACAAATATGCAAAATACAAACTCACATTCTATCCCCATTATTAGCTTTTGAATATCAGAATGAGTATATTTGTAACTGGCTTTGGATGCTACACAGCTCGCAGGTGATGTATTAGTGGCAACCTAAACCGCACAACCAAACTCACTATTATGAATACTACTAAAAAGGCAATAAGATTAAAACAGATACCATTTAGCTGGTCGCGCAAGCTAAGCAACTTGGAGTTTACAAACTTGTCGAACACTATGTACGAATCGACAATCAAAATACTGGGCAATAATAGTGCTCTAGATCAATTTTTGCCACAACTAAAAGACGCTAATAGCGAACTGCAGGCACTTCGCCCCGCAACTACTAGTCACTACAATACAGCACTGATAAACGAATGGCACAAGGTGCGTAAAAAACGATTATCATATATAATAGTAGCTAGCCGTGATTTGAGCAAACTGGTTCTTCACCCAGAGAAACATCACAATCACTATGTATTTCTTCACAACTGGATAGAACATTATGGCAAAAGACTTTACGACTTGGGTATTGATAAGCTCACGGCCGTGATGACAATTATGGAATATGATTATGACACCAATGATGAGTTTAGGGAGGCTATAGATCTTTGTTTCAAAAGATATTATGATGATATGATAGAGCTGACACACAGGATTGTGGAAGCGCAAATATCTCGTTCGGTTGATCTTTCCAATTCAAACCCCGGTCGAGGCTACATTAGCGTGCGCAAGGATGTGGTGCGCGAATGGCAATTCTTTATTTCCTTGATTGTAGATAGAATATGGAAGGGAAAGGATGTTGAGACCATGACATTATTATATAACACCCTGAGCCATTTTGTAACTGAGCATAGAGCTGTAGTGAAATCGCGCGAAACTCGTAAAAATAATATTCAAAAAATAGCCAAAGCTACTCTGGCTGACCAACCCAAGGTGGCAGAAACACCAGCAGAACCCACAAAAGCAACCGAGCCACTTGAGATTGATAAGCAAATTGTGGCAAAGCCCACTTCAAATACACCCACAGAACTAAGTGTGCCCAAATATGAGCCCACTGATGCCACAATAGCTCCTAGCGGCAGGCACATGCCACGGCCAAACAGCACAAGCTTAGCAACTGCCACACGGCACGCCGTAGAGCAAGTGGAGCAACATGCCACATCGCCAGAGCAGATAAAAATACTAACCTTGATATGGGATGGCAAAAAGTGGCTACAATATAATTGACAAAAAATCAATATTTATTAGTATATTTACAAAGTATATTTAAATTATCTGTAGATATGCCTAAAATAAATATAGATTTCAATAAATTATTAGATGGTCAAATCACCAGAGATTTCACCTTCGACTTGGATGTACTGCTATTTCCAACGGCAATATTTATTATGCCATCAAAAACTGTGGTGATAAATAAATATGCCCACGAGCTATTAGGGCTTAGAGAAAACCAAAGTTTCAATCTAGACAAATGGAAGAAAATGAATCCTCAAATTGGAGATATTTTAGCCAAAATTGAGCATAATTTCATCTCTGATCAAAGGATACTTATAACTCTTTTTAATGGCAAAAAAGAAATTATATCTTTCAATTTAAGCATAATTAAATACAACGACACCGGACGTATTTATATTATTCAATTTAGAAAGGCAACAAACAAATACTCCGTCAGCACACTATCATCACTACAAACAATAGGTGATGATGTAAAAAAACTAATGCCATACCTCAACAATCATGGCAAGACGTTGCTAACGGAAATACTCAGCAACCACTTTGAGGAGGATAAAAGAGAATTAATATCCGACGACATAGTATATTACGAAAAGGAAATAAAGATTATTGAGGAAGCCTTCCCCACACTTACACATCAAGAGGTAATAATCTGCGGATTATTATTGAACGACCTGGATAGCAACGAAATATCTCAGCTAACAAAAAAATCACTCAACTCTGTATTTGTAACTATTCATCGTATAAATAAAAAGCTAAACATCAAAGACAGAAAAGATTTGATAGAAACCCTAGAGCAAACAATAATAAAGAAAAGCAACGAATATCAAAACAACAAGATTATCGACGATTTTGATATCTAACCAACCTACAAGACATAAAAAAACTGAGTACCTATGTACCCAGTTTTTTTAGTGTGTAGTTTGTCATGAAAATAATCATTATTATAAAATAATGATTTATCTGTTTCTATTTCAGTCTATGACCTCTAAGCTCGTAGTTTGTTCCAAAAGGAATTTCATCATCTTCAAACTTGATTTCAAAAGAAATACTATCAGGAGCAATAATTCTACCATTAGAAATTGATAT
>CAZSKF010000034.1:0-422 GCA_964607405.1 uncultured Proteiniphilum sp.
AACGAAACAGACTCCACAAGGCTGTCAAACGATACTTTTTCACACTGATTCATATTGATTGAAATAAGATCTTTTTTGGACTCTGTATCAGACTCGGATCTCTTATTGCATCCCAATGATGTAATAATCAGGAGGCATAGTCCCAACTTGTATATTAATTTCATTGCAAAACACTTTAAATTAAGTGGGAGGAGTCTTTCCTCCCACACAATTACATTAATATTCTTTGATATCACCGCATGTGCAGTCATAACCTATCCCAATCTCATCGCAAATAGCAAACCATCTTCCACTTATGTAGTCAGTACGCCATCTGCATGGATATCCAGTTTCCCCATTGGCCAACGCTTCCACGTTCGCTATTGCTAGGTCACTCATATTGGCTTCACTCTTTTTGCTTTCTGCAACTCCAACAGCCGTGG
>CAZSKF010000034.1:522-17990 GCA_964607405.1 uncultured Proteiniphilum sp.
GATGGTTAGTGGCGACGGCTCTGCATTGGCATATATATAAATAATCCGGTCAAAATATCCAGGGTCTTCTGCATTGAAAGTTATCTCCAATTACAATGCTGAACCCGGTATAACTGCCTCCTTTGGGTATTGCACACCGGTGCAGTCGCACGAAGCCTCAAAACAGATTCAGAAACAAAGAGTTCATCTCAAGCCCAATTCATCTAAATCTAAATAGTAAACCTCATCAGTATTCATGTTTATTGTGTATAGCCGCTTTCTAATCGAATCCGACCATACACGATAAAAGGATTGATCAGTTACGAGTTTATAAAGCGGTTTTCCATCCCAGTTGAATACATGGATAGTGTTGAAAAATGGTACTTCAACGCCAAAACGATCATCCCAGGCTTCTTTTCCCCAATAAGTAGCATAAATATAATCATCGTCTGCATGTACGCAAGTATAATATCTATTCATTTGCTGCATATCTGATTCCAGAAGAGAAAAATCTGGACTGTTTTTCATACGATATCCCACAACATCACCTGTATTAGTATCTATAATATTTATTTGTGGGAGATGCATCATGGCCTGGACAATTTTTGAGCCATCCGGTTTAATAGCATCCCATGTATAAAAAAAGAAATCCAAAGATCTCGCGTGACTGTTTATTACTGACTTTTGTTTATAAATGGGATAATTCTGCAGTAACTTATTAGAATAGATAGTTCGTTTTTCATAAAATGGAGTAGTAGCTTCTTCTTTACTCAACTTATGGGATGGTTTGTAGGCCAACAATATATCTTCGGATTGATAAAATGAAAAGAAAATACGATCATTGTTATACGAAACAATTGTATCATATACTGTCTTCTCTTTTCTGACTGACTGGCTTATATTCCATAAAAACAACTTACCTTCATTAGAAGCATAAAGCATTGTCATGATGTCATTTCCCTTCTTGAAATGTTGAAATATAGTATTCACGGATATTACTTCCTCAGGACCATGCCCTTTCTCAACAAAGGAGCCAATTTCCTTTCCTGTGTCTACATTGAATACAGTAAAAAAATGATTTTGAAATTCAGGATTCCAACAAATTAACAGTGAATCATATGCTGATACCATTCCTGAGTAGTTCTCATCCGATAAAACAAATTTACTTTTGACATTTTTTTCTGTCATACTATCGTCATCGAAATATTGAATGTCTTCCCCAATAAAATAGTAACTGTCTCTATTTTCGTCTTCGTTACAACAAGCCAAGACACTAAGGAGAATAATCATCCCCCCTATACTTGATATTTTAGCAAGATAAAAATATGAGCTTCCAATTTTAAAAGAGGTCTTGTTATAATCATTATTCTTATTCATAACATTGACCTTTGTCAGCCGAATAGAAAGCTTCTTTACGCTCGCCACACTTACCTATATTTGGATAATCGGCTGTACATGGTATATAATCACCATAAACCGAAGATCCTTTGAAACTACATTCCTTTCCAGGTAGATTTTCATTATTGGCTAGCGCTTCCACGTTGGCCAATGTTAAATCGCTCATATTAACATTACTTCTCATACTCTCACGCACTCCGAAACCTACTGTTGCAATAATTGCAAGCGCGAATATGCCCAATAAGACTTTCTTTTTCATTTTACTGATTTTTAAAAAAATTAATAATTCAATTTTGTTTTCAGCTGTATATATCCTTTCAACGGCTAAGCAACAAGGGCTTTTTAAATGTTTTTTCAATATTTCTCTCTGGCTTTCACCTCCTTTATCTTGTTTTTGAATTACTTATTGCAAATAAGATGTTCTGGGTTTACTTTACAATATATTTATCTGGCTCAATTCTTAAGTATTTATACACTATTCAACATCACTTAAAAGTAATATTCCACAATATGATATTCAGGTGTATTGCTAATTCCATAAAGCTTTCTATTTTCCCCATCAATCGTAAATGAGAAGATGGGGTCATCTAAAACATAAATCGTTTTAGGTTTGCCATCCCATGAAAATGAAAGCACGTGTTTACACGAGCTGCTATGCCCGGGGGAACCAACAAGACCACCATTATAAAGAACATAAAAATTGTCCTCGAAATTCTCCGGGGCAAAATAAGCATCCCTGATGTCGTTATTGCCAGATGATGGATTGGCTTCTTTATTCAATACAATTCTACTGATAAACTGTTCCGGTCCATGTAACCTTTTCTCTAATTCTCCATCGACTTTATAAATCTCTATCAAATCCGTCAGATAATAGCATATGGCAATCCTGTCAATACCATTCGTCGTGAAGTTCATATAAAAAGCTTCTTTTTTTTCAAGATCGGTAAATGAAATATCCGGTTCGGGATACTCTGCAATTTCCCCTGTAGGTTTTCCTTTCATATCAAATACTTTTAACTGATAAAGGGCGTCATCGAAATAACCCACAATATTATTTCCCACTATCTCTGTATCAATGAACACGGGGCTTTCCAACTTGATACGATTCACAGGAACGGGGGCATCTTGACTAAGAAAACTGTTTTTTTCATACTCAAAGAATGTGAAAGTTGCCAAATCTACAATTCTAAGAATATTGTCATTACCGTCTAAGAATTTGGGTCTTATCATGTCTTCCGGTCCTTGTCCTCTGTCGATACGTTTTCCAACCAGTTTGCCAGTATTCAAATTGAAGACATTGAATAACTTATCCATGGTGGGTTCAATAACAATTAAAAAGGAGTCCACAACCTTCAAAGCTGTTGGTCTCATTATCAGACTGTCAAAATTCAGTGTATTGCCTTCAAGTATCTCTGATGACTCAAAATCATTATATGTAAATGAGATGGAATCATTATACGTTGTATTCTTTGAGCACGAAAGCAGCAGTGCTGAAACGACGAAAAATAATAGTTTTATTTTCATTCTGTCACTATCAATTTCATGCAATGAGTTATTTACATTTCAAATGTAAATAACTCATTGCATCTATTATAAATTTACACCTTTTTTCTATAACCATAACAGGTGTTCATCAGGGCACCATTTGCATATATTTTGCAATCCCATCCATCCTCCCCATTTGCCAATGCCTCCACGTTCGCCATTGCCAGGTCACTCATCGTGGTCTCACTCTTTTTGCTTTCTGCAACTCCAACTGCCGTGGTTGCCAACAAGGCCAAAGCAAACAGGCCTGAAAATAATTTCTTTTTTTCAATCATTTTGAAAAAATTTAAAATAAATAATTAAGTACAATTTTGTTTTCAGCCGTATATATCATTTCAACAGCCAAGCAACAAGGGCTTATTATAATTTTAAACTTACTCTGACTCACCTCCTTCCATTATATTCCGTATATCAATACAAATAAACTGAAATAAATTTGTATTTAAGAAAATATAAATATTCTAACTCAATTCTTATTGACAGAATCACTCTATTCTTTTCATTATCCTTTTCCGGTTTAGCTTATGAGAATAAGGATTTTTAGAATTCCATATCCGTGATGCTTCACCCACGATAAATTCATCTGGCAGCAGTCCCCAGTATCGGGAGTCTTGTGAGTTTTCGACCTTATCACCGGCCATAAAATAATAGTTGTGAGAGAATGTATATACTGTTACAGTTTAAGCGACCATTGATGTCACACTATTCTTTTAGACAAAGTACGGATTAGAAACGAATTTTATCGATACAAGGTAAATCTAAAGAATAGACCCTAAGATCTTCTTCTTCTGACATACCAATAGCATAAATTTTCGAATTAAATTCATCCACACTAAAATATGATATAGGAATATTTGGCTTTAATATATTTATTATTTCCCCATTTTCATTAAATACTTGTATTTCGGGAATCGCTATATTCTTTTTAATATTTTCTTTTGAAGAATTCCAACATAATGCGTAAAAATTAGATTCACCAACGAAAATATAAGAGTAAAAGAATTCAGATCTCTTTCTAAACTCTATATTTGCATTATCTTTCTTTCTTATACTACCCAAATTTCTATCAAAATCGGAGAAATATATACTCTTTATGAAATTTCCTTCTGATGATAAAATATCTATTTGTTTGAAATTCTTATATCCTATAATGATATATTTATCATTAGATGTGTAATAACCATCATATATCTGAGTTGCATAAACAAAATCATTAACGTCTAACCCAGGTAATTTAGAATAATAGCTCAAAGTTTCCGTTTCTTTATTTAAAATGTTAAATTTATTTATTTGATAATCCCCAGTAATATTTGCAATAATAGAAGTATCAGAAAGTTTTAGTATATAGTTAAAACCTTTTAATTCTGCTGGAACATAATCAATCTTAGTATTTTCACAGTTGTCATATCCTGCAATAATGCTATCAACATTCAGATTATAAAAATATTTGCTATCTGCCACGAATAATGATCTTTTATCACTATCAAATTGATAATTCTGAAAAAAACGTGGATTTATAAAATCACAAGGACCATCTCCCAATATACCAAAACGTTTGATTAATTGATTAGAGTTTAATGAATACAATGACAAAAAGCCATCATTAAGATTTGGCTCGAAGAGGATTAGTATGCTATCAACTACTTTGCATCCTTTGGGAAACATTGGCATTTCATCAAATTCTATCTCTTCTGATATTAGGTTGAAACTTTCTATTTTGTCTGGATCTAAAATAACTCTGCTATCTGTCTTTTTTATACAAGCAACCAAAGAGAGTGACATAAGCAATATATATATATAATTCATTTAGGATATAATATTAGGTTTAACTGCTGAATGATCAGATACACAAATCATCCAGCAGTGAATTCATTATTAAAACACATATTCTATAATATAATCAAGCCTTTTCGAGTCTTGATTTACATTATGATTATTTAAAGCTATTGCACATATACCATTTGTTGATATGTTGTACTTTAATTGATAATATTTTACTAACAATCAGTGTACTTAGGTGAAGTTCCTTTGCCTTCTGGACATCCACTTTTGCATTTTATAAAGGTTTTTGTATCCTCCCACCAATCGTTATCCCATTCATATGCTGCCTTATGACAGCCTAAGCCACCTCCACTTTCCCCATTAGCCAGCGCCTCCACGTTCGCTATTGCCAGGTCACTCATATTGGCTTCACTCTTTTTGCTTTCTGCAACTCCAACAGCCGTGGTTGCCAACAAGGCCAATGCAAACAGGCCGGAAAATAATTTCTTTTTACGAGTCATTTTAAACATAGTTTTTTTAATTAATAATTCAATTTTGTTTTCAGCCATATATATCCTTTCAGCGGCTAAGCAACAAGGGCTTTTTAAAAGTTTTTTCAATATTTCTTTCTGCCTTTCACCTCCCTCCCGTTGTTCTTTATGTAAATACTGCAAACAAACTATTTTGAGTTTGTTTTGTAAAATTTTTATATGGTTCAATTCTTACGCGAGTGTATTATCTCACTTCCCCCTCCAACCTGATGGTTAGTGGCGACGGCTCTGCATTGGCATATATATAAATAATCCGGTCAAAAAATCCAGGGTCTTCTGCATTGAAAGTTATCTCCACTTCCAGTGCTGAACCCGGTAAAACTGCCTCCTTTGGGTATTGCACATTAGTGCAGTCGCACGAAGTTTCAATACTCTGTATAACCAACGGCTCATCACCCGTGTTGTGGATAACAGCTGTTCTCTTAGTGAGACTCCCAAGTTTCAGAATTCCAAGATTAAATAACCTTTGTTTCACCTGTAAGTTTGTTTTTTGTAAGAGAGAGGTATCAGGCTGAATGCTTGATACAATCTCAGTAATATACATTTCTTTGATATGCGGATTGTACACCGGATTTCCCACACAAACAACCTTGTTGTCGTCATTGAGCAGAAAACACTGGAAGTCATCCCGCGTGGGGAATTGGTTGAGTGAGTTCAGCCGATCTTCCATATCAAAGCATACGGGAGTGGTGATGCCGTCACGTTTCAATAAGTATGTGAGTTCCCGTTTATCTTTAGGATGAAAGAAAAACAACACCGGCAGCTGCCCCTTCGTCAATGTATCCACTTCTTTGATAAATTCACTCCACTTGTGTAATTGCAGTTTGCAGCTGGTACATCCGAGGGAATCAACATACAGCAGGACTTTGTAGCCCGAATCAGGCATTTCATACTCTGTGGTATCTTGCCCGTAGCTTGAGAAAACTATGTTCTCCGGGAAAATTATTTCTTTGCCCTGCCACTCAGCAACAATTTGCATTATTTTCTTTGTTTGATTATGCTCTTTACACGACCCCATTAAAACTGTGGTTGCTAGTAATATCATCATATAAAATTGTGACTTCATTCTATTTAATTTAAATTTCTCAAGTATTTTATTTAGAACTCTCCTTGCAACCTTGACTTCGAAGCTTTGGTTACCAGCTATACAATTAGTTTTATTTATGCAGTATCTCTTTATAGTATTTATTAATTTGAAAGACTTCCAGTTTCAAATTAATAATATGCTAGTTACAACATTGAATAAAAGAACATTTTTGACAAATGACGAGCTCACATACTAAAAGCCCCCTATCAAAATATCGAAACATCAAAAACAAACTACTTGTACCCAAAGACATATACATCTTATCTCATATCACCAAGCTTAGGAAATAGCAACCAACTATCTGATGCCAAACCATTACAAGAAGTACTTTTATTTCAATTATCAGTGAGCAATTTGAATTGCAGAAAATATTATCAATCACAAGACCTCCGTCAATTCAGCCTAATCACACGGCCAATATACAATTTGTTTTTGATGTGGCAAAAAATAAATCAAATATTCGTTGTTTTTATTTATAATTTAGCCAATAATCATAAAAAAGCTCTATTTTTGCAGAAAGGTAACAAACAAAAGTACTATTATTCATTTTCAAAATTCTAAATAATGGAAACAACTATACATTACTCACTGAGAGACTTTGAATTATCTCTACCTATTAATGCTATTGAAAGAGCTGATGAATTTCAAAAATATATCAAACAGATGAAAAACTTCGGATACAAAAGCTACTGGGCAAAAACCTATCCTTCTGTCGGAGCTAATATGATGATAGACTCTAACATGGACTATCTTGCATTTGTTTCTAACGATTATCTAGGATTGTCGCAACATATTGACACAATAGAAGCCGGCATTGCCACATTAAGAAAATATGGCACAGGTGTTTGTGCAGCTCAGCCTATCGGAGGATACTTAGATCTTCACAATAAATTAGAGAAGGAAATTTCTGAGTTCGTAGGGCAAGAAGATGCTATTTTGTTTTCGTCTGGCTTCGGGGCAAATTCCGGTATATTAAGCGCCCTATTAGGCAAGAATGATATTGCCATAATTGATCATTTAGACTGATGAATCCATTTACAGGCATGTTATTAAAGGCTTTAAATGAATGAGTTGTATTTATAGAACCATCTGGTTGTGGTTCTATAAACTTAACAGTGTTCATATCTAATATGGAAAACCCTTTATCTGTGACCTGAATAGTATTGCCAATTGGAAAAATAAAATCATTTGGGCCCTGACCTTTCTGTCCAGTAGAGAATAAATAATTACATTCGGGAAGCTCAAACACGTCAAAAAGTTTCTCTTTTTTGCTCTGAAATACCCATACTTGATTATTTACTATAAACATCTCTTCGGGTGCCAATAGCACCGGAGCTGTTTGGTGTGCAGTTATATCAGGTTGTGATTCTGCAGGGAAACCAGAGATAATTGTAACCTTATTATCATCAGTTTTACATGCAGTAAAAGTTATTATCATTAACCATAACAGGATGAGCTTTTTTTCTTGTTGCATAATAATAGTTTTAGTTGATTGTACTATGTTCATTGTTACACCCTCTATTATCCTTTGTCTATTTCTTTATTTTATCAATTGAAGCAGTGTTGCTATTAAATGCATAGAAGTATTTTTCATCCACACAAAAGGTAGAGTAGATATCTCCCGGCAATTGGTAAATAGCATTCAACTCAAACTCCGGATTGATATTATATTTCTCTATTATTGGCTGATTATCAGAGATGCTATAAAAGAAATCACCACTTCTTAGCAGGTCTCTTTTATTTCTTATGATATTCTGTAGCGAGTTTTCAAACTCAAATGATTCTCCAAATGATTCTGCAACCCAATCGTTCTCATAAGTATCAATATTAATGCGCGTATAACATTCTTTTGATTTCCTATTGAAAGATGCCATATAAAGGTGGTTGTCATATACAAAGACTCTCTGCTCAGAAAAGGAGCTAACCTTTTCACTACCCATAAATTTGTTTTGAGGCGAGAAATACTTAATTGACGTACTACCTATATCAATAATATAATAAAGCTCATTTAATATAAAGAAGTTTATAGGGTCTGTTAACTCCTGAGGCCCTGCGCCCCATTCGCCTATTCTTTGGTTGTCATTAAAGCCCTTATCTAGTTTTATCAATTGCTTGCTTGATCTTTCTATAAAATAGATATCATTATCAATTGCTTGCAATCCAATAGCTCCAGACATGAAAGTGGAGTCGGGGAGAGTGTCTATTGTGCTTTCAAGTGTGCAATCAACGGTCTGGTAACTTTCAGCATCAACAGTCTTGCACGCGTAAGAGATAATAATCAGATATAAATAAAGTGCTCCTCTTTTGAATATAGCATTGTTCATAATAAGAAAATAAATAGATTTATAAATTACACCATGCCAATCATCTCTTTGATATCAGCATTTCGTTCCTCACTCCCTCCACGTATGTATATGGAAATAGGTTGTTGTAATGCTTCATAGCGTGTTGTTATTAATTACAAAGAAAATAAATTTACATCGTGATTATATAAAAATGTTGTTAATAAAACTATTTTCTTTATAGATTTAGCGTGCCTTTGAGGGATATGAGTCTCAATCTATTTCTTTAATTTGTAAATAATAATGATAGGATTTTCATCTTCGTTCAAAGAATTAATTAATGACTCTAACTTTATTTGTTTGTCACCATATTTTATATCAACACTCCTTTTGTTTTCTGTAAATTGGTTTTTTAATTCTTCCGGTTGTACGTTTATAGCAAAATAATCGTTATTAATAGAATTAAAATAAGTTGGAGCCACTCCGCCGTCTATGTCGTTTATCCACCCACCACCTTCTAAAAAACCGTATTTATTAACGTTTTTCGGTTTTATATTCCAAGCAAAAATTTCCGTTGCTCGTTTATCATACATTGCTACCCAACGTTTATTATCGTATTGGAACATGGCAAGCACATAACGAGATGTTTCGCAAAAAGAAAGAGATTGAATAAACTTACTCCGTTCATCCTGCAACAGCCGCACATCTTCAAAAGCTTCTCGGGTAACTTTATATTTTCCGAAATTTAGGATATATGCCGGTAAAATTTCATTCTTCGTAACAGAATATACAGTATCATTTATACATGTTAATACACGAACAGTATCATTATAGTTCCATATAGAGGGGCTTGGCGTTCTTCCTTTCGAATAGTAAGGCTCGTCCTTTATCAACTTAAGGGTGTCGCCGTTTTTGTCGATAATTCCGGTAACGAAAAGATCGGATGTGTCTATAGATACACCGTGATGCGGGTGGATGACAACTCTGTTTGTATCAAGAATATTTATCTTAAAAACATTTTCCGATACAGGAGTTTGATGTAAATAATCTCCGTTTGTGTTGTGCCACAAAATTTTACGATTGAAATTGCTGTTAATAGCAACGAGGTCTTTATATAGCCCATGAGAGCGGATGCCCAAATGTTCTTTGGGACCTTGTCCTCTGCGGCCGATTTCACGTATAAATTTTCCGTTACGAGTATAACATAACAACCGATCCTTAACTTCTAACAATAAGTAATTATCATTGAGAGATATATCAAAGATGAAATCCACCAATGTTGTCGGATATTCGGGACGAACATATTCAATATCTTCCACAAAATCGCTCAATTTAAGTGCTCTTCCTTGATTCTCTATTGCATGCGCCAAATCTATTGTGGGTATAATATCACTATTGTCTTCTGTCGTATTATTAGTTTTAGTTTGAGAAGTGCATCCAAGCATAATAATGCTTGAGATTATGATTAAAATAGTTGTGCATGTCGCTTTTATTTCACGAATATTCAAACTATTTTCAGCTAAATTATTAAGTTTAATTTTTTGTAGCTTCATATTTAAAAGTATTTCAATTGTTTTTGAATGTTTATTCTTCTTTCTGCATTGTTTTATTAGTAGCTCATCAATAAAGTACCTCGCCCTTACCAACCAAACAATTTCTTTTGCTGTTTTTATTCCAGATTTTACTTTTAGCATGTTTTGCCGGCAATAAATTTTTATTGTATTATATTTCTATTGTTTGATAAAGGCGGCATTCCTTCCTTACAATCTAACTTTTTCATCAAATAGTCTGACTGTTTTTTCTCTATTGTTTTAGTTTACCTATCATGATTACATTGTTGTCATTAGGGTTTACTTTATTATTGAGCTCAGTAACTCTTTTTCTTATATCGGGAGTTAATTCTTTATTCTCTAATGATTCCTCTAATAATTCTTTAAGTTCTATCGGTTCCATCGTGTAGGCAAAATAACCATCTCGAATGCGGAAGGAGAGATAAAATGGATCAAATTCCCAGCCTCCCAGGTAGTCGTTTATGATACGGACATACTGAGCTTTTTGTGTTTTCTTGTCAACTAAAATCAGCCTGGTCGATTGAATATCATTATCGGGATTTACTTTCATTTTAATTGTCTTGATAAATGAAATGTAGTGAAATGGTAATTCCAAGTAACAATATATTAACTCTCCTGCTTTTATTGGTGCGTTTAATGTGAAAATTGGATTTACTGTATTGGTTCCTATATCGTAATGATAAAGTGTGTCCTGTTTTTCTTGGTAGAATTCTGCCAATTGAAAATCGTATGATGACATATTATTAAAAGAAAAGATTTCATTGCTATAATCGGGAAAAACAGTATAGTTGGTGGATGGAATAGATTGTAATACTGTTCCGTTGAGATCTTGTGTCCAGCAGACCATCTCCTGCTCACCTCGAAATGGAAGGCTTAATACCGTTACTGTTTTTTGTTGATTATCTATATAACAAATACCCTTTGGCAACATTACGGCTAATGGGATGCACTCCTTGGGTAAGAAATTCCCTTTAAGATCATATGTCAAAATATTTTTAGCATTAAAGCTAACGAGATAAATCCTCTTATATTTTTCATCTATCTGACTGTGATATAATGGACCATATTCACCCGGACCTTGCCCTATTTCTCCTACATTTCCAAGGTAATACCCATTTTTATTAAAGAGTTTATATGCATCTTGATTACTGGGTTGAATACCTATGTAGTTTTCCGTAACATAAATGACGCCTATTTTACTGAATGCTTCATCTTTGTTTTCCAATTGAATAATTTCCAAAGATTCAATTAAATTCGAAATAGGTACTTCTATCTCAGCTTTCACCTCACTCATACTTACAGAGAAGAATGGTATTTCTTCTTTGTTTATAGTTTTCTCACTTTCCTTACACGAGAATAGGACAATTAAACCGAATAAGACTATATGATATTTTTGTTTCAATATTATCATAATTAAATATTTATAAATCCTTCAAGACTATAGTCAATAAGAGAATTGCTTGTGGTATTCTGTAGTTATGTTGCCACCATAAACTGTTTCATATTTACCAAGCTAATTTGTAAAACATTTTTTTCTTTACCTCTATTTCTTCAACTTCCCATAAAAAATATAATTGTTTTCATTCTCGTCAATAGAGTTTAGGAGGGTGGTTAGTCGTTTGCGCTCCTTATCGGTGATGGTGCTGTTTTCGTTCAACTGCTTGGATAGTTTTTCTGCCAATGTGCCCGGCTCCACATTCCACACATAATATCCGTTGTGGAACGAAGGCCACTCAACGGGCATGTCTCCCAAGAAATCATTATACAATTTGTAGAATCCACCTTTTAAAGTTTCCTTGTCCACAATAAAGTTTGAGGGCTCTTCGGTGATTGATAGATTGTCAGATAGCTTCTTTTCTACGGTTACATTGCCCATGAAATGTAAGGGCAGTTCCTGATAAGAGTGTATTTTCCATTTTCTGTCTTTAAAGTCGAGTGTGAACTTGGGGTCGAGTTTGTTTTCTGCAATATTATAGTGGTAAAGGCTATCGGGGCGCTGCTCGAAAAAGGTAAACAGAAAGCAATCGAATTGATTTGTGTTTCTGTTAGAAAAAACCTCGTTGCTAAAGTCAGGATGCACGGCTAAGTTTTCTGATGAAATAGAGTCGATCATATTTCCCTGAAAATCTTGCGTCCATGCCACAACCGGATTGCTGCCTGCAAATGGCAAGAGAAATACGGATAATGTAGAGTTTTTTGTGTCCACAAAGAACTTTCCTTTTGGAACTCTATATCTTAGGGGTATTGGCTCCAGTGCGTTGTTTTGAAGGTCGAACCGAAGTATCCTGTTGCTAGTCCATGGTAAGATGAATATCTGTTCAGATGCTTCATCCAGCCACTCGTCATACACGTTAAGATATTCATTGGGTCCCTGTCCATAGCTGCCGATGGTTGTAAGAAACTCTCCTTTCAAATTGAATAGCTTAAACGGGTTTTGGCGGTTGTTTCTCATTAGAATGTGCTTGTCGGTTATGGTTGGCAAGCTCAAGCCCACCAGTGCTTCATCTCTGTTGTCAAGCTTCACCATTTGCAGATCTTCAATAAAATAACTTAGAGGGATATCCACGGTGTCCTTCAGTTTGGTGATATCGCACGATATTAACTCGGAATTATTCACTGTTTTTCTTTCTGCTACTACGCCCAATTTGTCGAGGGCACTTATTTTACTTTGCTTGCCACAAGCTCCCAAAAATGTGAGTGAGAGAATAAGTATTGCCCAATGGTAAATAAATAAATTGTACTTCATGTTCATTTGTATTAATGATTTGTGAGGGCAAAGATATGGGTTTTGGGTGTTTGAAGTGCAAAAAAGAGGCGGACAAAACACGTTGCCTCATTAGGGCTAATGTTGTGTTTATTAGCCCATTATATTTTAGAGATAGTTTTTTAGGCGGACATTTGTATTTTTGTTAGTTTATTTCTTGCAGTATTGTGTCGAGATTAATAGTGCTGTCGTCAATATTAAACTTTTCGGTTTTGAGTCTGTATTTTCTTTTTGTGATGGCTGCTTTCGAAACACAATATATATCTGAGAGGTCTTGCATGTTCACATTTATTTTTATGAGACAACAAAAACGAATATCATCGTCAGAAAGGGTGGGGGCTAGTTGGTCAAGCTTCGTCAGAAAATTAGGATACGCATCTTTGATGCTGTTTGTCAACTCTTGCCAGTCTTGTGCAGTGATTCTTATTTTTGTCTTTTTGTCGGGCGTGTCATTCTCCTCACCCCTTAATGAGGGTAGTTTATGAAAAAAGTTGATCCTCTTGAACAAAGACTCTCTCAGCAAAGCCTCCTTTGCTCGCAATGCGCTAATCTCCTGTTGCTGTTTAAGCAGCATATTGTCGTGCTCTAGTTGCAGCATCCTGTTTTTGTGTGCAATTTTTTCATTCTTGCGCTTATTGTTTGCGCGTGTTATATAAATTGCAATCATCATCAACACCAGCATAAAGAGGGTTATTATCAAATAAAACTGATGTTCTCTTTGCTTAATCTTCAGCTGATTGTTTTCGTTTTCCAGTTTTTGCTGCTCATATTTCTGCTGCATATCTGTTGAGCGCAATCCTGTCAAAAATTGATTGAAAACCTGCTCGCCTGCTTTTGAAAGATTTAGAGCCGTTGCATATCTTCCCTGCTTTTCCTCGGCCGTGCTCAAAAAAAGATAGGCCAAATCTGCCACATACAGGTCGTTACCCTTGATGGATAGTTGTGCATAATATTGTGCCGAATCGGGCATATTTTGTTTGTCAAATAATATAGCCCTATACAGATTTATGGCAGGAACATCATTTCTATTGCGCTTCATTTTTTGTGCCTCATTTATGCAGTGCAAAGCCTCCTCGTTTTGGTTGTTTCGCTCATATATGTTCGACATTAAATTAAGTACATAAGCCTCATTGTCAATATTTTCATTCTGTTTGGCAAGGTCGAGTGCCTGCCTGCATATTTCTAGTGACTGGTCTGTGTCATTGTTATATTTGTGTGCATCGGCAAGATTTATCAGCGATCTATATACATCTGCATACTCATTACTAATATAAGCAATTTGTACTGCCTCTTTTTGGCTTGTCACTGCTGCCTGAGTGTTTCCCAAATGCAGATAAGAAGCGCCGGCAAATCGTTTGTAGTACGACTTTGTGCTTACTTCATTTTCTTTTGGAACAGCATCAGCGGCTTTGTCAAAATATGCAACAGCCGAATCGTATGACATGTTTTGATAGTGATAAAATCCATTGAAAAACAGACTTTGATGAAGCTTTGACGAATCATTTTGTTGGCTGTAATACCTTATCAGGGCAACGGTAATAGAGTCTGACTCCAACTTATTGCCTGTTTGCGTAATGCTTTTTGTATAAATGAAGTTGCGAAGATGTTGCTGTTCTTCACTTAATTGCTTCACGTCTTTAATCTCCTCAAGCTTTTTTAGTGCCTGATACGGAATGGAGTCTGACAAACGTTCTGCTTCGTCAATATATTTGGCATAACGTTTGTTTCCGTTGCAAGCCGCAAATGTCAGGCAGATTAATATTATTGCACAAAGCAGACTTATATTATTCATGCTAATGATGTATCTGTGTATTAGTTGTAAACGCCACGTGCTGCATATCTCAATTGTGCTATATGCAGCGCGATGCGATACAAAGATACAATAATCTTTGTTTTGGCAAGGGAGTTGGTTGCGCGTTATGCGGAGAATAGTGGGTGTATTCACCGCAGTTTGTGCGGAGGATATTTTGATTGCGGAGAATGGCTAAGTATATACACGAAAATAGCAATCGGACAATTTTATATGGGATAGTGACATCATCATGCTGAAGCTTGGTGAAGTTAGAAACAAGCAAGGGCGACTATTGGGTAAAATGGATGGGTTTGACGGAAAACTCACAACATCCAAGTGGGCAAAAATCAATAAATGCTCTCAGGATACTGCCTTGCGAGATATTCAGGATTTGATAAACAAGAATATCTTAGAGAGAGCCGGGGGCGGCAGAAGCACTAGCTATAAATTAAATGATTTGCCGGCATAATGGGTTGTGAGTGGGGGCATTTTTCTGCCATCGGAGTCTTCTTTTTCAAAAGGGGGGAGGTTGATATTATGTGTATATGTAGTTATAGTCAATGCCCGTGGATGGGTGGTATTGGGTGGGTACTATAGTTAGTAATTAATGATGTTAAAATCATTTAACGTTTGTTTTTCTCGCAAATGTGAATAATATCAAAATAATTGACTATGTTTGTAGTTAAATAGTGTTTGATGCCTGATAATCAGCAAAAAGACAAAGTGTCAAAGCTATTCCGGAAGTTTGGATCTGAGTATTGTTGGCCAACAAACTATGTAAAATAACCGTGAAACGAAATATGAAGCTCAGCAAGCACTGTTTTTAGCCTGTTTTATGTTGTTCGAATAGCATCAATTAGTAGTGGTTAACTTAAATCTGATTTTCACAAGTGTCAAAGCTAAACCGGAGTTAACAATTGGATGTTATGTTGCTCAACAAAATGCAGAAAAAATCCGTGCATCGTTGTCTGTTGCTCAATAAACATCATATTTGGCCCGAATCTCATCATAAGTTGGCCTGCAAACAATGTTGCACGCCCGTGTAATATTGTTTCCTTAACAAAAAAGAATTAGATACGCTCGTTTTTTAGTTAATTACATTCAACAAACACTCGCCACGGCGCTCCAAATGCTATAAGTAATATTGCAAACAACAGATAAAACTTGGGCACCATTGTTTGTAGGAGTGCAAATTGTAGATAAAATCCGGGTACTATAGTTTCAAGGCCTGCAAACAGCGTATAAAATTTGGTCAATATTGTGTTGTAGATACCCTGCTTATAATATGTTTTTCTTTTATAAATTCCATTATATGTTATAAGCAAATAGCACAGAAGATGTTATCTTTGTGAATATCTAAGCCATATGCTTTCTTCATGTTGAGTCTTTTAGAGTGTTATGAAAATTCAATTATAAGGAAAGTTGTGGCTTAGTACGTATAAATAGAACAATTTTTATGGGTCTGTGTATAAGTGAAGATTTTTATGTACATTTGAAAAAGCAAATGACTCGTATCATCCCCGCTTGGTATTACAGGGAAATGCAGTTGCGTAAATAAACCTTCTAAAACACTTTTGAAATGAGAATTGCATATAAAAATCAACAAAAGAACTACCTTCTAATCTTAGGTATAATATGGTTTTTATATTCCTTGGTTAGATATTTTATAGGTGAACTGAACTGGATTACTTATAGCTGGGTATTTGTTTCAGTGAATTATTTTGCCATATACCTATATCAAAGAAAGTATAAATATGTAGTAATCGAGAATGGAGTTTTAACCCTCAATGGACCATTGGGAAAGAATATAATATTGGCCGAAATAAAGCAGATAAAAACGTTTGCAGGAAAATATATAATTAAAACAGATAAAAAGAAATTGATAATCAATACTCAAGTAATTGATCCAAACTCAATGTCTGAATTAAATAATGAGTTGCGGAAACTAGATGTTGAATGGGTATAGAAGCCCTTGCCTGCCACAACAGGGTTACTATAATTCACTAATGAATAAAACGATGAAAGATAATATACAGGAAATACAGAAACGATTTGCAGAGGCGGACAAGAGGATGCATCAATTGGAACAAGATATAGAGTTCTTTGAACAATTTTTATCCAAATACCCCTCTGCTATAGAAAACATAAACAAGCTTGAAGCTTTTTATACCGACCAATCATATTTGTCTGACAAGGCTGCATTAGAAAGAGAAAAGCTGGACAATTATTGGTCGGCAAGCGAAGACGGTATCTGGAATATGACTATCGATTTTCGTTCTACTAGAGCTAAGATGCTGAAAATGATAACTGATAATATCGTTGATGATACTTTGATTATTGAGAAGTAGTTGCGGTAATAGTACGCTAACAGCAAGTCAATGGATAGAATTGTGTAAGCGAACGATTACCCACAGTGAATGAAGAAGAAAATAAATCAACAAAATATCAATACATCTTTTCTCTTAGCTCAGCAACCGTTGAATCTGTAATGTAGTCGTCATAATCCATGATTTTGTCTATAATACCATTTGGAGTCAGTTCAATAATGCGGTTAGCAACCGTTTGGATGAACTCGTGGTCATGACTTGAGAACAAAACATTTCCTTTATAAGTCTTCAGCGTATTATTAAATGCCTGAATAGACTCCAAGTCAAGGTGATTGGTTGGTGTATCCAAAATCAACGTGTTGGGTTCTTTTAGCATCATGCGTGAAATCATGCAGCGCATTTTTTCTCCTC
>CAZSKF010000035.1:0-17977 GCA_964607405.1 uncultured Proteiniphilum sp.
ATTGCAAGCTCAGGTCTATCGACGCATTATTATTTATAAAACATGCCACACCTAGTGCTGCACCCCATGTGAATCCACTAAAAGAGTGCTTCTGTGTGGACGAAGCAGAGATAGGCAAATGCTGTGTGATATCGGCATATCCTGCACCAAGAGATGTAAAAGGGCGAACAGGTCTTCCCGTTGGTATATAATACGATACAGACGGCATAATTGTAAATTGCGACATCTTATCGATATAGTCTGCATCTTCAAGTTTATAATCTGCCTGAAGCGACAGAGCAAGATTGTCAATCACAAAATACCCAATAGCCGGTGATACATTGAAGCTGTATGACTCTTGGCTCATTGATCCTTGACTGTTGCTAGCATTGCTAGTATCATCAGATGAATATGACAACCCCAGCGATGTTTGTCCCGAAATAGTGAAGCGCCCTTTTTCGGTTTGTGCCGATAGCACCATGGTAGCAGCCATCAGACAAAAAATCATAAATGTTCTCATAAATAAATTGGTTAGAAGTTTGATAATATTATTGTGTATTCTATTTTAGCAAATCAGGTCTAAGTCTCTTGGTTCTTTCTGTTGCCTGCTCCAATCTCCATTCCGCAATTTTGCGTTCGTGGCCCGATAGTAATATATCCGGCACCCGCCAGCCTTTGTATTCAGCAGGTCGTGTGTAAACGGGCGGTGCAAGCAAATTGTCTTGAAACGAATCTGATAGTGCCGACTGCTCGTCACCAATCACACCCGGAATCACCCTCACCACGGCATCGGCTATAATGGCGGCGGCAAGCTCGCCACCCGTCAGCACAAAGTCGCCTATTGAAATCTCACGGGTGATGAGGTGCTCGCGCACACGATAGTCTATACCTTTATAATGTCCGCATAGGATTATTATATTCTTTTTCATCGACAGCTCGTTGGCCGTGCCTTGCACAAATTGCTCACCGTCGGGCGTTGTAAATATAACTTCGTCATAGTTGCGTTGCTCCTTCAGTGCACCTATGCACCTGTCTATAGGCTCTATTTGCAATACCATTCCTGCTTCGCCACCATATGGATAGTCGTCCACTCTGTTGTGCTTATCCAGAGTATAGTCACGCAGATTGTGAACATGAAACTCTGCCAAGCCTCTGTCTTGCGCACGCTTCAGGATGGATGTATTGATGGCACCGTCAAGCATTTCGGGCAACACGGTTATGATATCTATTCTCATAATATAGTCTTTGTCTTAAAAATAATTTTCAAAGATAGCTATATTATCTTTCACCTCCACCACCTTCTTGCGAAGAGCCGCCACCTTGCATTACGTCATCGTTGCTAATGCTGCGCGAAACTCTTTTCACTGATGATTTTAGGTCTCCAAATCTGTATGTTACAGATAGTCTTACGTTGCGCATAGGGCTTTTGCTGATTGACTCTTGCCAAAATCCTTCGCCCGTGGTTTTGTATGTAAACTTACGCATCTTGTTGAACGGAGTATTGATATTCAATGATATATCAAGTTTCTTGTTTAGCAAACTCTTCATTGCACCCACAGAGTAGAAGTAGAAAGCCGAAGTTTTTGATTGCAGCTGCACCCCTTGTGTGAATATACCACCACTAGTCATGATTCTGAAATCTTTGGGCAATGTGAATGTAACGTTGCCAAATCCGCCTCCTCCAAATCCGCTGTTTTTTAAATCCTTATTTTCCGTGCTTTGCATATCGGTATAGTTCACAGAACCATTAAGTGTCATCTTCACTACCTGCGTTGGCGTCCAGCTTGCATATCCGCTAAAGCCGACAGACTGATTGCGACCTATGTTGCGATACGTATTGTGAGTTACACCTGCATCGTCCACAAAGATATATGATGTGATGGCGTTTCTTGAAAACGAATAACTCAACGAAGCATTAAAATTAAACTTCTGAGCAAACGAACCGTAGTTAACGTTGAAGTGGTGATTTTGCACCGCATTCAGATTAGGGTTTCCATATTGGATACTGTTTGGATTCGAGTCGTTCACGTATGGGTTAAGATTCCATATACCCGGTCTGTAGATACGCATATTATATCCCCATCTTATTGTTTGTGTCATTCCCAGTTGATATGAAAAAGCAGCCGACGGTACCAAGTCAAAGAAATCGGTATGTACCACAGTATCATTTTTAAGCGTCATGTAGTGAATGTTTTGATGCGTATTCTCGCCCCTCAATCCCACTTTAATACCTACTTTGTTAAGCCTAAGACTGTAACCTAAATATCCCGAAGCAATTTGTTGCTTGTGGTCAAGGTCGTTCTTTCTGCTCAGATCATCTTTCCATTCGCTGCCCACCACATCCCAAAATGTGTTGTCGCCACGGCTGGTATTGTCTCTAAATATATATTTGAATCCCACCTCTATATTGTGTTTCTTGCTCAGTGGGTTCACATAGTCTATCTGTGTAGTGTGCTCCACGCCACCTGCATCATTAATGCTTTTTTGACGATATCCTTCTGGATAATAAAAGTCATTGCCAGTCACCTTGTCATAGACAGCCTCAAACTCATTATCATTGGGGTTTTTCTCAAATCTGTATGAAGCGGTAAGCATTTCCCCTTTTTTCTTGAAGCTGCGCTGATAGTCGGCCGAAGCATTGATAGCCCCATACTGCCCCACCGAATTATTCTTTTGCATATAATAATAGTCTCTTACACCTGTAGAGGTAGCCTCAGAAAATGAGTTAGATTTATACTTGCCACCATATTGCCCTACCGAAATGTTGAACAGATTTAGCGTATCAGGCTCATAACTCAGCTGTGCGTTGTAGTATAATCCATTTCCCTTGCTGGTTGACTTTCCATTATTCACCAACATATTAGCAGGGCTAGGAGCAAAGTCCTCTCTAGTTGAGTTTGATGTTCCTTCGGGCGCTTTGTGTGTATAGTATGAGCCATTGCCCGTGAAACCTATCTTGCCATATTTGAGAGACAGATAGCCATTACCACCCAATCCGCCAAATGTGTCGCCATTGGCACCTACCGAACCGGCATAACCTTCGTCCATTCGCTTTTCGGTAATTATATTGATAATTCCCGTCACGCCCTCTGCATCATACTTTGCACCCGGGTCGGTTATTACCTCAATATCTTTAATGCTGTTGGCAGGCATGCTTTTTAGCACCTGCGACGGATTGTTTGAAATTAGATTTGAGGGCTTTCCGTTCATATATATCTTAAAACCCGACGAGCCTTTTAGCTGTATTTTGTCCTCTCCGTCCACAGTAACTAGCGGCACCTTTCGCAACATATCCAATACCGTAGAGGTTGCAGCCTCCGGATCGTCCTTTGCACTATATGTCAGCTTGTCTATATCCACCTTAACCAATGGCTTTTGTGCCACCACGCTAATTTCATCAAGCTCAGTAGAACCTTCCGACATTTCAATTTTGCCCAGGTCAATACTCTTTTCTCCATTTTTGATTTCCACCTTGCGAGTTGACTCATTCATCCCCACAAATTGGAATGACATGATATATTTTCCCTCGTCTAGATTAGTTGAGAAAGAACCCTTATCATCTGTAGCCAGTTTTTTGATAGATTTTTCGGGTACCTCTTCATTGGCTATAGATATAGTAGCATAGGGAAGTGGTTTTTGATCAGCGTTGTCAATCAGCAATCCCTTTACGATTGTGGATTGTCCAAACGCCGACGTGGCAGTTGCGATTAATAGAATTAGCGCAATTAGGTAGTGTTTCATATTTATTATGTGTTTTAGAAATTTTCAGAGACAAATATATAGTATAATTCCAATTTATATCTGTGTTTTCATCTTGTTTTGCAATAATTAATTGTAAGCATGGCTCTGGTGGTGTTAATTATACATTTTTATGATAGTGCTATGATTTAATAGTAGATTGAGAGATACATGGTTGAGGAATTTGTTTTGAGTAATCGGGTTGTGTATGCAAAGGGTCATTTTATGCTCATCCAAATATAGAATGTTACATATTCGAATAGAGAAATGGTCAGCCACAAACTGGTTTGACCATCTTCAAATGAAAAAAACTAAATCCAATATTGGTTTTGGCATCTTCTGTTATAATAATGAATAACCCAATATTGGTTTGTGCATCCTCAAATAAAAATGTGGTGAAACCAATGTTGGTTTTAACATCTTCAGATCAAAATGAGATAAACCCACTTTTGGTTTGTACATCTTCAAATGAAAATAAGTAGAACCCAATTTGGGTTTATACATCTTCAAACGGGGAATAGGTTTTCCAATATTGGTTTTAGCTCCTTTGGTATTATTTAAGGCAAAACCAATATTGGTTTTGGCATTCTCGAAAAAAATTATGCCAAATCCATTAGTGGTTATTAACTCCTCAGTCTGTTTGATGCTAAATCCAATTGTGTTTTTTAACTCCCCGCTCCGTGTGATGGTAAAACCAATTGTGGAAAGCACTTCCCCAAACGATTATGTGATTTTCCAATATTGGTTTTTGCTTTTTCTAAAAAAGATGGTGAAACCAATGTTGGGTTTAGTATAATCGCAATCTGCTTTTCGTTCCTACTCCAATTGTGCTTTATCGCAAAAATGATTTTCCTCCTGGTCCAATATTGGACTATGATGTCAAAGATGTTTTTCCTACTATTCCAAAATTGGACGGGGCAGTCAAAAATGTTTTTCCTACCTCTTATAATTACGGACGGGATGAAAAACTAGTTTGACAAGGTGTTTCGCAATTGGACGGGATGCCTAAACAGGGTTTTCAGCCCTTCTCTCTAACAGGTCTTAACGTTTAACAAGTTCAAGCAGCACGTCCATTAACAGAACTTATACTCTATATAGTTATTTATGCCTTTCCAATATTGGACAGGGATGTCAAAAAGTTTTTTCATGGTGTTCCGCAGTTGGACGGGGCGGAAAAACGGCTTTTTCGAGCATTTTGCTAACAGGCATTAACATTGTCGTGACTGGTTTTGCATTTCCTTTGCAGATGGTTGTTAAAAAAGGGCTTTTTTATAGCTAGTCCAATTGTGTAAAGGTAGAAAATAAAGTTTTTCATGATTTTCCAATTATGGACCAGGCGAAAAACTAGTTTTATGGCCGTTTTGCTTACTATTCGTGCCTGATGCTCAAACTTATTATTTACGCTTTTCTTCGTAACATCCACTCCTCTCGTCGCATTGAAGACCTTTGCCGTAATGACATACGGGCAATCTGGCTAAGTGGCATGAATACTCCTTTTTTGTTCTTTGTGAAGATGACTATGAGACTAATAATGGATACAAAAAAACCGCTCAGATTATATAATCTAAGCGGTTTAAATATCTGTAGCTCGAGGCTATCAGCGGAAGCGGCGAGATTCGAACTCGCGGTACAGTTACCCGTACGTCAGTTTAGCAAACTGGTGGTTTCAGCCACTCACCCACACTTCCTTTTTGATTGGGTGACCAAATCGGGTGCAAATATACAGAGTTTTTTTAATCTGTCAAAGAAAAGCCGATAAATCTATTCAAATATTCTTACTTTTGCCGATAATTACTGCAAATGATGTTTATTTATGACAAATAAGAGAAGAAATATTAGAAAACGGGTTACCATTTGGGTGTTGGTGCTGTTGGTGGTTTTTGCCGGTGGCGGTGCAATAGTTTTGAGAAATATGATTTTTGAACCTTTTGTGTTGTCTTCGCCTGCTTATATATATATTGATAGAAACAAGAATTATGAGAGTGTGGTGGCGCAGCTAAAAGAAAATGGCTTGCCATCGGAAAAGATTTTTAGAACAATAGCTGAGAGGATGAAGTATCCTTATGGGGTGAAGTCGGGCAGATATGAGATTAAGGATGGGATGACTATGATAGATGTGATAAGGATGTTGAGATCGGGAAATCAGTCGGCTGTTAATATCACGTTTAATAATATGCGTACCAAGGAAAATCTTGCTGGTAGAATTTCACAGCAGTTGATGCTTGATAGCTTGTCGTTGATAAATGCTCTTAATGATACTGTGAAGGCTGCTGAGCTGGGCTTTGATGATGAGAACCTGGTGGCGATGTTTATTCCCAATACTTATCAGGTGTTTTGGGACACTGATGTGGATGGGCTTCTGAAAAGAATGAAGAGGGAGTATGATAAGTTTTGGAATAAGGATAGATTGGCTAAGGCTGAGGTGATAGGGCTGAATCCGATGCAGGTTTCAGTGCTGGCTTCTATTGTGGAGGAGGAGGCTACTTATGCTGATGAGTATCCGATAGTAGCGGGATTGTATCTAAACAGACTGAAGAAGGGTATGCGCCTTGAGGCAGATCCAACGGTAAAGTTTGCTGTTGGTGATTTTGCTTTGAGACGGATACTATTTCGACATCTTGAAGTGGAGTCGCCCTACAATACTTATAGGGTGGATGGGTTGCCTCCGGGTCCTATCAGAGTGCCATCGGTAGCGGCAATAGATGCAACGCTGTCTCCACACAGTCACAATTATTTGTTTATGTGTGCTAAGGATGATTTGTCGGGACGACACAACTTTGCAGTTACTCATGCTGAGCATTCTCGAAATGCTGCCAGATATCAGCGTGCGCTAAATGAGAGGGGTATCTATAAATAGGTGCTTGTGGATATTACTCAAGTGGTGGCGTGGAGGTTATTTCTTGTCTTTATAGTTGTTTTGAATAAAAAACATGGAAATAAAGATGTTGAGTATTAAAAATGCGCCTCCTCCTGCCAAAAACATTCCTTTGACGCCGGGTAGTATTGTGATGCTTGCTATGGATGCTACTGCTATGATTGCTATGATGATCCAAAGGACTTTGAATATTTGTTTTTTTGTTGCCATATTTTATTTTATTGTATTGTAACACAAAGTTAATTCTTTAATTTGATTATCTGTGGACGTTTTTGTGATTATGGGAATATAAATAGTGTGCAAACGCTTTGTAATTGGCGTTTATTTATAAATTTGTAACCTGATATTTAATGTCTATGAAACGAAAACAATTCCTTATTATACTTTTCTATATTTTATGTGCGGTGATGACGTGTGGTGCGCAGCAAGTGCCATTTGTGGGTGACTCGGCTGATGTGCCTGATTCTGCTGAAAGGTTTATGCTGCAACAATTGGCGGAGTTCCCTCAAGAGAAAATTTATATTCAAACTGACAAGGGTGCTTATCTTTCGGGTGAGCGCATTTGGGTGCGCACTCATTTGCAGGATGCTTTGACTCACAGGCCTATATTGCTGAGCAGATATGTGTATGTGGAGCTTCTGAGTCCTACGGATAATTTGGTGAAGCGCATTAAGGTGCGTCCTGACAGCACGGGTGCTTATAGTGGTTATATTGACTTGCATGATGACTTGGCTGAGGGTTCTTATACTCTAAGAGCCTACACTCAGTATATGAGGAATGTGGGGAAAGAGGCTTTTGCAAAGAAGACAGTAGATATTCTAGATCCTTTTTCTCTTGAAATTGAGCCTTTGGTGTCGTTTGACGTGCGCAAAAATAGTGTGAATGCTTCTATACAGTTTGTGGATAGACAAACGGGGGATGTTGTGGTTCCGGAGTTGGTGTCGTGTAATTTGGCTCACAAGGAATCGAAGGTGATTAAGCCCAAGGGTGACACATTTGAGTGGAGTGCCAGGCTGGATGCTGCTGCGCAAAATAGAACGATGTTGCTTAGTTTGCGATATAAGGATAGGAAATATAAAAAGTATTATAGTGTGCCTTTGGGTGATGATGGTTTTGGTGTTTCTTTTTTTCCTGAGGGTGGATATCTTGTTGGTGGGACAGTTAATAAGGTTGGGTATAAGGCCTTGAATAGTGCCGGGTGGGGTGTCGATGTTTCGGGTGTGGTTTATAATTCGAAAGACGCGGAAGTGGTGAAATTTGAGTCGTTGAGACATGGTATGGGGTTCTTTAATTTTATTGCAGATGGTCAAGAGTCTTATTATGCTGTGGTGGCTGATGGGAGTGGAAACTCAAAGCGTGTGGAACTGCCAAATGTGAGTGCCGATGTAGCAGCCGTATCTGTGAATGTAGTGGGAAAGAGGATGCTGGTGAGTGTAAAGGGTGCGCAAAATATGCCCAATGATGAGTTTTCTTTATTGATTCACCAAAAGGGACAGATGATTTATCATCAGCCTGTGGATAAAGGGGTGGAGGCTTATACATTTCCGACGGGTAGTTTGCCTGTTGGAATTATTAATGTTTTGCTATTGAATGGTGATAATGATGTATTGAGTGAACGTTTGGTTTTTAATTTTGATGAGGAGAGGTTGCCCATAGTTGAGGTGTCAACTACCCGAGATGATTATAAGCGGAGGGAGCATGTTTCTGTTGCGCTTGAGCTGAATAATATTGAGGGTGTTAAGTCGGGTAGTGTGGCTGTGTCGGTTGTTGATAAGAATGCCGTGGTGGTGGATAGTGTTCAGGATGTTGTGTCGTATATGCTTCTATCGTCCGAGCTGAGGGGGAGTATTGAATCTCCAAAGTCGTATTTTGATGATTATAAAAATGGGCGTTTTGCGCTTGATGCGTTGATGCTTACTCAGGGTTGGCGCAGATATGATATTGCCGGTGTACTAAAAGGAAAGATTGCTGTGCCTGATAAATTTGAGCCTGAGAAGGCGCACAAGATAAAGGGGCGTGCCGATGGTATGTTCACTTCTTTGAAGGAGGGGGATATTAGTTTGATGGCGAGGAAAGACTCGATGATGAGCACTGTGTCAACTGTAGCTGATGCGAAAGGTAGGTTTGAATTTGATGTGGAGTATCCTGAGGGTACGTCGGTTTTGGTGCAGTCGCTGAGCAAGAAGGGTGGCAAGAGGAATGTTATTAGCTTGGAGAAGGATGTGTATCCTGAAACGCTGGGTGCGGCAATTGCTTATAGGCCTTTACAGAGGTATTCGCACGAGGTGGATGTGGATCCGTATTTGCAAAGAGCTAATGAGGATTATACGCAACAATATGGTATTAGAACTATATTGCTGGATGAGGTGACGGTGACTGCAAATAAGGTGGAGAAGTATAAAGAGTCAACTTTTTATACTCCTCTTTCGGCTACGGGGCTTCGCACGGCTGATCAGATTGAGGAAATGAAGGTGAGTAGTCTCAGAAACTTATTATATACTATGCCTGGTGTTATGGTGAGGACGGATAAGGTTACCACTACGCGCTCTGAGAGGCCTATGTTGTTTGTGATTGATGATATGCGCTTTGAGGATTTCTTTGACAGGCTTGATGATATTGATGTGACTTCTATTGAGTCTATTTTTGTGATTAGGGATAATACTACAATGCCTGGGTTTTTCTCGGATACGGAAGGGGCCGTTGTGATTACTACTAAGATTGGTTATACGCCTAAGCCGCGCAAGTCTATCAATCTGGATCATATTATTCCGTTGGGTTATCAGGAGGTAGCTGAGTTTTATTCGCCGATGTATGATACTGCTGAGTTGAAAGAAAGAGGTGTACCTGATTTACGCACCACTGTTTACTGGAAACCTAATGTTGTGTTTGATGAGCGGGGTAGGGCTTTTGTTGATTTCTATTCTGCTGATTTACCTACAACTTATTTGTTGGTGGGTGAGGGGCTTAGTGACGGAGGTGAGATTATTAGCTTTGAACACGAATTTTCTATCTATTCGTGGTGATATGGCTCGTTGTTTAATATTGTCATGGCGCGATATAGCTGTTCCACAAAAACTAAGCGTACCATCTGATGAGTGAATGTCATTTTGGATAATGATATCTTTTCGTTGGCTCTTTTGTATATCTCTTCTGAGAATCCATAGGGTCCGCCTATCAAAAAGACTATCCTTTTTGAGATAGAATGTGTCTTTTGTTCGATATATTTTGAAAATTCAATTGAGTTGAACTGTTTTCCTTTGTCGTCAAGTAATACGAGGTGGTCACTTGGTTGCAATGCGTTTAAAATGCTTTTGCCTTCTAGATTTTTTTGTTCTTTTTCTGATAGATTTTTAGCTTTTTTTATATCGGGTATAAATTCTAAATCGAAGGGGATATAGAATTTTAATCTGTTTTTGTATGTCTCTATTATTTGCGAAAAAAGTGCATCGTCGGTCTTTCCTACCGACATGAGTATTGCCTTCATATTGTTTTATTGATACTGTTTTACATTAAATTAGCAACTGAACTGCAAATATAATCTATTATTTTTTATATTTTTGTGTTGTCAAATTATTCACCCTTATTATGATAAAATCATTTCTAAATTTTTTTCAATTGAGTGTTATTTGATATCAATAAATCGGTGGGATGCATCAATTGCTGCTTCTCGCTTTTTTGTAGATGAATTTTTTTAAATGGTATTAATAAATGGATTTGTACGTTGAGTTTACAGATAAACTTATTGAGTTGGCTTTTGCGGAGGATATTGGTGATGGAGATCATACTACTCTTTGCAGCATTCCTGAAGGAGCGGTTGGCTCTTCTAAATTATTAATTAAGGAGGAGGGCGTGTTGGCAGGCGTTGAGGTTGCCAAGCAGATATTTGAGAGTTTTGACAAGGACCTGGTGGTTGATGTGAAAATTAAAGATGGCGCACACGTGAAACCCGGGGATGTAGCTTTTGTGGTGACGGGCAAGATAAGATCGTTGCTGCAAACTGAGAGGCTGATGCTGAATGTGATGCAGCGTATGAGTGGTATTGCCACTACCACAAACAGATATGTGGAGAGGGTGAAGGGTACTAATGCTAAGATATTGGATACACGCAAAACTACGCCGGGCATGCGCATGCTTGAGAAGCAGGCGGTGAAAATTGGTGGAGGGGTGAATCATCGTATTGGTCTGTTTGATATGATTTTGCTTAAGGATAATCATGTGGACTTTGCGGGTGGTATAGAAAATGCCATTAATGGTGCGCATAGATATCTGAAAGAGAATAATAAGAACTTGAAAATAGAGGTTGAGGTGAGAAGCTTTGATGAACTAAATCAGGTTTTGAATATAGGGGGTGTGGATAGGGTTATGTTGGATAATTTTACGCCCGAGAAAACATTGGAGGCTGTGAAACTGGTGGATGGAAGAGTGGAACTGGAGTCGTCGGGTGGTATAACTTTTGATACTATCAGGGATTATGCCGAATGTGGTGTTGACTATATTTCGGTGGGTGCACTTACGCATTCTGTGATGAGTTTGGATATGAGTTTTAAAGCTGTATAAATAGGTTAGGTTATGGAAATGGAGAATGTTAGAGCAAAACAAGAGCAGCTGGACAAGCGTTATATGCGCATGGCTTTTATATGGGCCGAAAATTCATATTGTAAGCGTCGCCAAGTGGGGGCTATCTTAGTGAAAGATAAGATGATTATATCTGATGGGTATAATGGCACTCCTTCGGGCTTTGAGAATGTGTGTGAAGATGAAAATGATAAGACAAAACCATATGTACTACATGCAGAGGCTAATGCCATAACAAAGGTGGCTTGCTCTAATAATAGCAGCGAGGGGGCTACTTTGTATGTTACTTCGTCGCCTTGTATTGAGTGTGCAAAGTTGATAATACAAGCTGGTATAAAGCGTGTTGTGTATGCAGATTCGTATAGATTGAGTGATGGTGTGGATCTTCTTAAGCGTGTGGATATAGATTTGGTTGAGATAGATATAAATGATTAATATATAAATTGATAAATGAATCCTGAAAAAAGAATTGTTACATGGTTGCCGCTGTTTATTGGAGTGAGTATTGCTTTAGGTATTTTTATTGGCAATAAATACTCTTTAGGTGGTGGCTCCGGTGTGGCTGGGGGTACAAATAAATTAGATGCTGTTTTGGGTTATATCAATAGATCTTATGTTGATACTATTGATATGCGTGAGATTGTGGAAGATGCTCTGCCTAATATTCTGAAGGAGCTTGATCCTCATTCGTCTTACATTTCTGCTAAGGAAATGAAGCGTGTGAGTGAAGAGCTTGAGGGTCATTTTTCGGGTATTGGTGTTAGCTTTTATGTGCTTCGAGACACCATTGTTGTGACAAGTATTGTTCCCGGTGGTCCATCGGAGGCTGCGGGGATTAAGCAATGGGATAGAATTGTCAATGTTAACGATAGCGTGGTTGCTAATATTCAGATTACTAATTCGGGTATTCAATCGAGGTTGAGGGGTGAAAAGGGCACTGAGGTTAAACTTGGTATTAAGAGGGATGGAGAGCCTAGTCTGGTTGATATTACTGTTACAAGGGGTGATATTCCTATGAATAGTGTGCAGGCAGCTTTTATGCAAACTGATAAAATTGGTTATATAAAGGTGGGCACTTTTGGGTATAATACTTTTAATGAGTTTATATCTGCGCTTTCGAAACTCAAGAGCAGAGGGGCTGATTCTTTTATTGTTGACTTGAGGGGTAATAGCGGTGGTTCGCTGGAGGTTGTAATAGCTATGGTGAACGAGTTCTTGAATAAGGGCGATTTGATTGTTTATGCTGATGGTCGCAGTTTTCCAAGAGAAGATAGTTACGCCAACGGCTCGGGTACTTGCAAGAATGATGATATAGTGGTTCTTATAGATGAGTTGAGCGCTTCGGCAAGTGAGATTTTTGCAGGGGCTATTCAGGATCATGACCGTGGTCTTGTAATTGGTAGAAGATCGTTTGGTAAGGGTACTGTTCAGAGTCAGAGATTGTTTTCTGATGGATCGGCTGTGAGGCTGACTGTTGCAAGATATTATACACCTTCGGGTCGTTCTATTCAGCGAAAATATGAGAAGGGTAAGAATGATGAGTACGAAATGGAGGCTATTAATAGATATATGAAAGGTGATTATGCTGATCAAGATTCTATTTCGGGGCTTATTCCATTTAAAACTATAGGTGATAGAACTGTTTACGGAGGTGATGGTATTATGCCTGATATCTTTGTGGCGCGTGACACGCTTGGTTTTAATTCATACTATAGCAGTATTGCCAATAGAGATTATATTCAGGAGTATGCTATGCTTTATTCTGATATGAATAGGGATAGGCTTAATACTTTTGATAGTTATAATGATCTGGAGCAGCATTTGAAGATGCAGCCTTTGATTCTTAATCTGGTTAGCTATGCTGATAATAACGGGATTCGTCCCCGTCCTTATTATATAGAGAAGTCAAGAAAATTGTTTGAAGAGCAATTGGTATCATATATAGTTAGAAACTTTTATGGTGAGGATGGCTTCTATCCTGTGTATATGCAGGGTGATATTTTGTTTCAAAGAGCAGTTGAGCTTCTGGAACATGGATTGGCTTCGCCTAATAATGTGAGAACCAGAGCTTATGATGGTATCAACAGTGATGAGCTAATTATGTAAAGAACCTTGCTGACCTAAACTATGAAAGACCATAAAAGTAAAAAGAATGATTGAAATAAAAAATCAATTAAGAAAGGAGATTGCGAAGCGAAAGAGTGCATACTCGGCTGAGCAATTAATTGAATTGTCGAGCGGTGTTGTTGCAAACTTGGAAAGTTTGGATGTGTTTGGGGAGGCTAAAGTGGTTTTGCTTTATTACAGTATGCCTGATGAGGTGAGTACTGTGTCTCTTATACAAAAGTATAAATCAAGCAAGCAAATTATTTTGCCAATAGTTACGAAGGAGGGCTTGATTCTGAAAAGATATTTGTCGGAAGATGACTTGGAGGTTTCCAAATATGGTATTAAGGAGCCAACGGGTGAGGTGTTTGTGGACTACGATAAGATTGATATGGTTGTGGTTCCGGGCGTGGCTTTTGATGATAATCTGAATAGAATGGGGCGTGGAAAGGGGTATTATGACGGTTTGCTGCCGAAAATAAGTGCGCCGAGAGTGGCTATATGCTTTGATTTCCAGATTGTGGACAAAGTACCTGCAGATAAGAATGACGTGAGAATGGATAGAGTGATAGGCGATAAGATCGTCTTGTAATCTCTGGATTGAGATCTTAGTAATATTCTAATTATAAACTTATCATAATTGTTTGTGATGGTAAACTATTTTAAAAACCTATTTGCAAAACGAATATCTCCAAGGTTTTTCGTTTTTGTGTTTGATACAATTCTTGTATTGTTGTCATCGTTAATTGCCTACTTTTTTCATTATGGTATTGATGGCTTGATTGGAGGTGTTCATGTGGCTGCATTGTGCTCTGTTGCATTTCTTGTGGTTGTGAACTGGATTGCATTCATTGTCTTTAAGACTTACTTGGGTGTGTTACGCTTTTCTGCTTTTTCTGATATTATTAGGATTGGTGTGACGCTGACTGTAAGTTATACTGCAGTATTTATTGTGATGTATGTTTTAGAAAAGAATGGAATTGCGTCCGGATTTTCTAAGACCGTATTTTGGGGTGCTTATATAATAAATATTCTGTTGATGTCGATGTCGCGTGTTTTGGTTAAAGAGTTCTATGACTCTATTAATCATACTAGCATGAAGGCTATACCTACTATGATTTATGGTACTAAGGAGGGTGGTATGGCTGTGGCAAAGGCTTTGAAGGCCGACAGAAACTCGAAGTTTGATATTAAGGGCTTTATTACTGATGATGAAAGCATGATAGGTAAAAAACTTATGGGGGTGAATGTTTATGGTAATGATCATAACTTGATGAATAACTTGTTTGATAAACAAATTCAGACTGTTATTATTTCAACTCATAAGATGCTTAGAAAGAAAACTCCTGCTTTGCTTGAGATGTTTCTAGATTATAATATTTCTCTGTTGGTTGCTTCTCCTCTTAGTGAGTGGGATGGTTTGACTTCATCAACCCAAAACTTGAAGGAGGTTCAGATTGAAGATTTGTTGCCAAGAAATCCAATTAATGTGAATATGAGGGAAATAGCTGCGCATATTGAAGGTAAGCGAGTTCTGGTAACTGGTGCGGCGGGTTCTATAGGTAGCGAGATTGTGAGACAGGTTGCTACATTTAATCCTTTTCAGATTATATTGGTTGATCAGGCGGAGACTCCTTTGCATGATGTGTATCTAGAGCTTCAACGAGATTGGGTGAATTTGCATGCCGAGATTGTGGTGGCTGATATTAGTAATGAAAAGAGAATGCGCCAGGTGTTTTCTGAATCAAAACCACATTATATATTTCATGCGGCAGCTTATAAACATGTTCCGATGATGGAGGCTAATGTGTCGGAGTCGGTACAGAATAATGTGTTGGGTACAAAGATTATTGCTGATTTGGCAGTGGAATTTGGAGCTAGCAAGTTTGTGATGGTTTCTACCGATAAGGCGGTTAACCCATCTAACGTTATGGGTTGCTCGAAAAGAATTAGTGAGATTTATGTCCAATCATTTGCTAAACACTTGGAGCAGACACGCAATAGCAAAACTCAGTTTATTACCACTCGTTTTGGTAATGTTTTGGGTTCAAATGGATCTGTAATTCCTTTGTTTAGAGAGCAGATTAAGAATGGCGGCCCGGTTACGGTGACGCATCCTGAGATTATTCGTTATTTTATGACTATATCTGAAGCTTGTCAGTTGGTGTTGGAAGCAGGATCGATGGGTAATGGTGGCGAGATTTATATATTTGATATGGGTAAGCCGGTTAAAATAGTGGATCTTGCAAAGAGAATGATATCATTGTCAGGGGCTAGGAATGTGAAGATTGAATATACCGGATTGAGGCATGGTGAAAAATTGTATGAGGAGCTTCTTAATAATGCAGAGAATACTACTAAGACACATCACGATAAGATTATGATTGCTCATGTAAGGGATTATGATTTTGATTCGGTGAAGCATGATATTGATGATTTGATTGCTCTTTCATTTGAGTTTGATGATATGTCGATTGTAGGTAAGATGAAAGAGATTGTGCCGGAGTTTCAAAGCCTTAATTCGAGGTTTGAAGTGTTGGACGCCAAGGTTCTTAATTAGGCTGAGGTGTAATGATATAATAGCAAAAGAGCTTGGAAGTGAAAACCTCCAAGCTCTTTTTGTTTTTGCTGTCAGTTTGTTCTTAGTTTAGTTCGCCTTGCATAGAGCAGAGCTTGGTGTAGATACCGTCTTGTGATATAAGAGTGCTGTGATCGCCTGACTCTACTATTTCACCTTCGTGCAATACATATATTATGTCTGCATTTTTGATGGTGGATAAGCGGTGGGCGACTATGATAGTGGTTCTGTTTTTCATTAGTTTTTCTAATGCTTCCTGAACCAGTCTTTCTGAATCTGTGTCTAGAGCTGATGTAGCTTCGTCCAGAAGAAGTATCTCGGGGTTTTTAAGTATTGCTCGGGCAATACTGATTCTTTGTCTTTGTCCTCCCGATAGTTTTCCGCCTCTGTCTCCAATGTTTGTTTGATATCCTTCTGGTGTTGCCATGATAAATTCATGTGCGTTGGCTATTTTGGCTGCTTCTATTACATCCTCTTCGGTGGTGTTTTCTACGCCGAAAGCAATATTGTTGTAAAAGCTGTCATTAAAAAGGATAGCTTCTTGATTAACATATCCTATTTTGGACCTTAAATCATAGGTGGTGCACTCTTTTATGTCCAACCCGTCGATGAGAACGGCTCCTTTTTGTGTGTCATAGAATCTGGGGAGAAGGTCTGCCATTGTTGATTTGCCTGATCCTGATTGACCTACTAGTGCTATGGTTGAACCCTTTTCTACTTTTAAATCTATTCCTTTTATTACCCAGTCGTCTCCATACTTGAACCACACATTATTATAGTGTATATCTTTTTCGAAAGATATTGATTTTGGTTTTTGAGGTTCTTTAATGTCATTTTCTGCATTAAGTATTTTGTCTATTCTATCCATTGATGCTAGTCCGCGCTGAACGGCGTATGCTGATCTAGAGAATTCTTTTATTGGATTGATTATACTATAGAATATTGTGAGGTAATATATAAATGCAGCTGCTTCTATCAGTCCTGTTCCACCTAGGATGAGTGAACCTCCAAACCAAAGTACTATGGCTATGGTTAATGTGCCCAAGAATTCACTCATAGGATGGGCTAGATATTGACGTCTTGCAATTCTGTTGGACATTCTTCTGAAGTCATTGTTGCCTCTGTGAAATTTGTCTGCTATTTTGTCTTCGGCATTGAAAGCTTTTATTACTCGTAAGCCTCCAAGTGTTTCCTCTATTTGTGACATTAGCTCGCCCCACTTGTTTTGTGCTTCAAATGAGCTTTTCTTTAGATTTTTGCCAACAGTGCCCATTACGTATCCCATTACTGGAAGAACAACAAATACAAATAGTGTTAGTTGCCAGCTTAGGATAATCATTGTTGCCAGATATATCATAACCAATATGGGGTTTTTGAATAACATATCAAGTGAGCTCATCACTGAGTTTTCAACCTCATTGACATCGCCTGATATTCGTGCAATAATATCTCCCTTTCTCTCTTCTGAGAAAAATCCTATTGATAATGCAAGTATTTTATCATTGATGTTGTTTCTGATATCTTTTACTACTCCTGTTCTGATGGGAATTGTGAAGTAGGATCCAAGATATGCAGTTCCGGTTTTGAAAAATGTAAGTACAACTAATGACGCGGCAAGTATCATTAATGTTTTGCTTCCTCCATATGTATCTATTAATTGTGTGATATACCAGTTTGCGTTATTGAGCAAGATGTCAATACTGGATTGTCCCGCTGAACCCCATGGTATGAATTCAAAGGTTTTAGTGCTTACTTTGAATAATAGCTGTAGGATTGGAATTATTGTTGCAAAAGATATTACATTTAATAAGGCTGTAATAATATTGAACAAAAATGATAGTGCAACGTACTTTTTATATGGTGGTAAAAAGCGTTTTAGTACGAGTATAATACCTTTCATTATTTATTTACTTATATGTATGAATTAATTGATTTGTAAAAAACGGTGCAAGATACTCAAAATCTATGATTATATGATGTGTGTTTGAGTGTGTTTTTGTTTATTAAAGGTCTGTTAATGGAATTGCGTAGTAGTACACATTATATATTATATATAGGGTTAAAGTTGCCGCAATTTATATTTTGCTCTATCTGTCTGTGTATCAGCTCACGTTAAAACAAACTTC
>CAZSKF010000036.1:0-17497 GCA_964607405.1 uncultured Proteiniphilum sp.
CTTGAATAATACGCTGCTCTTCCTCCATTTTGCGTATAATCTTTATCTGTCCAATAAGCAGATAAAGTGACAACATAGATGATAAGAAATCAGCTATTGGCATAGCTACCCACACTCCGGTTAGTCCAAATAGTTCCGGCAATATGAGCAATGCAGGAACAAGGAATAGTATCTGTCTGCTCAAGCTTTGTATAATAGCTTTCTTGGCTTGTCCAATGCTTTGAAAGAAGCTGCCTGCCACGATTTGAAACCCCACTACAGGGAAGGCCAATAATCCGATCCTAATACCTGCTTCTGCAATATCCAACAAGGATGTGTCTCGTGTAAATGCACTTGCAAATGTTCTAGGAAAGAATATTCCAATAAGAAAACCGGTAGTTGACATGATCGTTGCGATCTTGAGAGTATATATAAAAGTATCCTGTACTCGCCCAAATTTCTTAGCACCATAATTATACCCCAGTATAGGCTGTGTACCCTGGTTCAGGCCAACAATCAGCATTACTATAACCAATGTCATAGAGTTAAGAATCCCAAAAGCACCTACAGCCAAGTCACCTCCATGTTTTATCAATGAGGTATTCATGAGCACTGCAACCCCGGAGGCTGCTATCTGCATTAAGAATGGCGACATACCTATAGAAACAATAGCCAGAATAATATGCTTGTTAAACCGTACATATTTCATCTTTAGCTTGATTATACTATCCTCTTGAACAAAGTGATGCATCACAAACATCATGCCTATAAACATAGATATAACCGTTGCCCAGGCAACACCGGAGATACCCATCTTGAAAACAAAAATAAATATTGGGTCTAATACGATATTTAGCACAGCTCCTATTAGCATTGTCACCATTGCTTTTTTGGGATACCCCGAAGCCCGCATCATATTATTGAAGCTGTAACACAGACTCACAAATACATTGCCCAAAAGTACAATTTGAAGATATTCTCTGGCGTAAGGAAGTGTGTTCTCAGTAGCACCAAATGCGATTAAAATCTCATCAAGAAAGATATAGAACAACGACATGATAATGATGTTAAACACTATCGTAAGCAATAATGAATTGCCCAGAATTTGCTCAGCCGTATCTTTCCTTTTTTCTCCCAGGCTTAGGGATATTCTGCTTGCGGCACCCACGCCAACTAATAATCCCAAAGAAGAAGCAAGTATAGTAACAGGAAAAGTAATGGCCAATCCGGATATAGCCATAGCACCTACGCCTTGCCCAATAAAGATACGGTCAACTATATTGTAAAGCGTATTTACTAATGTTCCCACAATTGCGGGGAGCGAATACTCCCACACCAGAGAACTTATCTTTTTTCTCTCAAGATTTAATTCCTTTTCTGTTTGCAACTTTTATCCTTCTAATATACTCTCCCTAGTACTATCCTATTTGCTGGTCATAATATCCAGCACTATTTTATCAGTCTCCATCATACCTGTCTTGCCTATTAATGCCAGGTTTCTTATAGTCTTGTCTATATCCTCGTCAATAATGCCTTCCTGTCCTGTCACTACTTTGTCTTCAATTGCCATAAGGGCAGATAACGAAGCAGTAGAAACACCACTGGCAATTTTTAGTGCACAGCTCGGCTTTGCTCCGTCACATATCATGCCGGTGATATTGGCAATCATATTTTTTGTGGCAAAAACAATATTATCATAACCGCCTCCCATCAGATAGGTTATTCCGCAGCTAGAACCTGTTGATGCCATCACACAGCCACACAAAGCCGACAACCTGCCCATATATTGCTTAATATATATCACCGACAAGTGACTTAAAATAAGAGCACGAATAAGACTTTCCTCATCACAGCCAATTTCTTCTGCATATGTCAAAACCGGCAGTGTGGCAGCAACTCCCTGGTTGCCGCTTCCTGTATTACTCATAACAGGAATCAAGGCTCCATCCATTCTTGCATCACATGCTCCTGCGGTAGAGGCTATCATCTTGCTGTGAAGATTATCTCCAAATAGAGCCATACCTCTTTGCCCTATAATACTCTTGGCTACATTATGTCCGTAGTTGTTTTGTCTGGATAATCTTGAAGCTTCTCGATTCATCCTTGCTGCTTCCAATATAAAACTTAATTCCTCTATTGGAGATTCTATTGCAAAGTCATATACTTTTCTGAATGTCAAAGCATCTTCCGAATCGCCAAACAAACTATTGTCCTGCTCCGCCTCAGCCTCTTTTATAATGATGGGCTCCCCATTTTTTTCAACATGCGTAAAATGAGTATGCGACCCCCTTATAATAGCCTTTGAGCTTTGGTTGTCAACAAAACAGTTTACCTCAATATAAAGTTTATCTTCAATATTGTTTTTAAGCTCTATTTTTATTCTTTGTTCCGAAATATATTGTTTTCCGCGCTTCACATCATCAGGTATCAAGTTTCTCAATACCTCCAACCCATACTCCGATTTTCCAATTTGTGCACCAAGAGTGATAGCTATTGGCAGGCCAATCATGCCCGTTCCGGGAATACCTACGCCCATTGCATTTTTTATGACATTGGCGCTCAGATAGACCTCCATTCGGTCGGGTTGTTGTCCTAAGGTTTCAGTAGCCTTTGCAGCACACAATGCCACAGCAATAGGTTCGGTACAACCAATTGCCGGGATAATTTCTTGCTGCATAAGGGCTATGATGTTTCTTCTTTCTTCGATACTAAGCATAATAATAGACTGTTCAAAATGTGGTTATTAAGTGCCACAAAGATACATAAATCTATCAATATGTAATAACCACCAATATTAAAGTATTAGATTTAGGTTCGCAAATATTTATTTGAATGTTGCACCGATAATGTCCAACAATTCATTAGTAATGCTCTGCTGTCTTGACTTGTTATACATTAGTGATAAATCATCAAGCATATCGTCAGCATTGTCCGTGGCTGTCTGCATAGCCAGACTTCTGGCAGCCTGTTCAGATGTATAAGACTCCAACAGCGCGCTATACATCTTTATCTTAATCACTTTAGGTACAAGTCTATTCAGCAATTCTTGCTTGCTTGGCTCTATAATGTAATCAGTATGAAACTCCATGTCATTATCATCCATGCCTTCAAGCGATATGGGCAACAATGTCTCTCTTGCAAGTATTTGCACACCCTTTGATTTGTATTGATGATATATTAAAACCACCTCATCAATTTCCTCCTTCTCATACATATCCATCAGTCTTGCAGTTACATCAGCAACTTTCTCATAATTTGGATTGTGAGCTAAATCCTCATGATATTCAGCAGGACTTAAATCTGATTTCTTGACCGTATGATTGATTTTCTTGCCAATTGTGTAAATCAATATATTATCATTACCCAAGTGGCTATACTTGTCAATTGTTGTGAGTAGTTTCTTTGCGACATTTGAATTAAATCCACCGCATAGGCCCATATTTGCTGAAAAGGCTACAATTGCAACCCTTTTAATCTCCCTCTTAGTCTCAAAAACTGATGTAAAACCTGTTTCCGACTTCAAAAAGTTTGATAATAGTTCGCTTATCTTCTCCTTATACGGTAAGAACTTTGTAACTCTTCTCTCAGCTTGTTGAAGCTTAATAGAAGCCACCATTTGCATAGCAGATGTAATCTGCTGAGTGGCTTTTACTGAGCCTATTTGTGTCTTTATTTCTCTAAGTGATGCCATTTCTTATCTTTTTGGTTGTAAAAGGCGATGTACTACCTCTGCCGCTACGGCTTCAATGATATCTGTTACATCTTTGTCTATTTCGCCTTCTTTAATAACGTCAAGCACTTCATGTTGATACATAGTTTCAAGCGAATGGATAAATTCTTTTTCAAACTCTTTCACCATGTTTAGGGGTATTTTTGATAGCAGAGCGTTCACCCCGCAATATAGCAATGCAACTTGCTTTTCCACTGCCATTGGCTTGTTGATGGGCTGAACCAGCAGCTGAGCGTTCTTCTGCCCTTTATCAATTGTCATGGCTGTAACCTTGTCTAGGTCGCCACCAAACTTTGTAAAAGCAGACAATTCAGTAAACTGAGCTTGGTCCATTTTTAGTGTACCGGCAATTTTTTTCATTGGCTTAATCTGAGCATTACCTCCCACACGCGATACAGATATCCCCACATCAATAGCTGGTCTGTTTCCTTGGTTAAACAGTTCTGTATCCAAGAAGATCTGACCATCAGTAATGGAAATAACGTTAGTGGGAATATATGCCGAAACGTCACCCGCCTGTGTCTCAATAATTGGAAGTGCTGTAAGCGATCCTCCACCTTTCACCACTTTGCGAAGACTGTCGGGAAGGTCGTTCATTTTCTCTGCTACCTCTTGTTGTGTAATCACTCTTGCAGCTCTTTCCAGCAAACGAGAGTGCAAATAAAATACATCACCCGGATATGCCTCACGACCCGAAGGACGACGCAGAATAAGAGAAATCTCACGATATGCAACAGCCTGTTTCGACAAGTCATCATACACCACAAGAGCATGTCTGCCGGTATCTCTAAAATACTCTCCGATGGCAGCACCTGCAAAAGGAGCATAAAACTGAAGAGCAGCCGGGTCGGCAGCATTCGCAGCAACCACTATTGTGTAGTCCATTGCTCTATGTTCCCTCAGTGTATTCACTATCGAAGCCACGGTAGAACCCTTTTGTCCAATTGCCACATAAATACAATATACGGGCTCGCCTGCTTCATACCTACTTCTCTGATTGATAATGGTATCAATAGCAATAGTTGTTTTACCTGTTTGGCGGTCACCAATTATCAGCTCACGCTGTCCACGACCAATAGGAATCATAGAGTCGATCGCTTTAAGTCCTGTTTGCAAGGGCTCATTAACCGGTTGTCTGTAAATAACCCCCGGCGCTTTGCGTTCAAGAGGCAGTTCAAACATCTCTCCGCCTATACTGCCCCTTCCATCCAAAGGTTCACCCAAAGGATTTATTACACGACCCACCATGTTTTCGCTTACAAAGATAGAAGCAACCCTTCCGGTTCTTTTCACCGAGTCGCCCTCTTTTATTTCGCTTGTTGATCCAAGCAAAACAGCCCCCACATTGTCCACTTCCAGGTTCATCACAATAGCCTGCATGCCATTGTCAAACTCCAGAAGCTCGTTCGATTCAGCATTTTGCAATCCATATATCCTAACCACCCCATCGCTAATTTGCAATACAGTGCCCACTTCATCGAGCTTTATATCAGCATCTATACCTTCCAGCTGAGCTCTTAGAATTTCGGATACCTCACTTATCTTAATTATATTATCTGGCATTTTTTTGTTTTATTATTAGGAAACTGTTTCAAACAAAATAGATATAAACTATAGCTATACTATTCGTCTGTTTCTCTCTATATATTGTTTTTTGATTCTATTTAGCTGTCCCTTCAGGCTTGCATCCCATCTGTTGTAGTCAACCTCCAGTATAAATCCGCCTAATATCTCCGGATCTATAACTTTAGTTAGCTCCAGATTACCGTCAAGCTTGCTCTCAATTGACTTAGTTAGAGTTTTGATTGTTTCATCATTAATCTCAACGGCCGTTGTTAGCTTCCCTTTATACACGTTTAGCGATCTGCGATACAGATCCTGGAACACGAACATAATACTGTGAAGATACTCCTCGCGATTGTTGCGGAGCAATAGGCTCACAACATTCTCAAACTCCTCAGACCATTCGCCACCTGATGCAGTTAGAATCAATCCGCGCTTCCTGCTTTTTGACAACAACGGATTAGCTAGCGTGGCACTCAGGCCACCTACCTCCTCAAAGACGGCAGTTATAAGCTTAGATTTTTCATAAGCATATTCTGCCATACCCCTTTCTTGTACATACTCTAAGAATGCAATAGCATATCTTGTAGCAACTAATCCAATGTTCATAAAATATACCCTCTCTCCTTACGACAAACTAATTTCATCTACTAAGCGCTCAATCATATTGATCTGCTCTTTCTTATCTTTCAGATTCTCTCTTAATATTTTCTCTGCAATATCTACCGACAGAACTGCAATTTCACGTCTGATGTCGGCCAAAGCCTCTTCTTTTTCGTGAATGATTTGTTTGCGAGCTACTTCTACTATTTTTCCTGCCTCCTTTGCGGCCTCCTCTCTGGCCTTTTCCAATATTAAATCTCTCTTGCGAGTAGCCTTCAATATCATCTGTGCCTGCTCATCCTTAGCCTCTGCAATAATCCTTTCACTGTCAAGCCTTACTTCTTCCAGTTCTTTATATGCCTTTTCTGCAGCCGCTATTGATTCGTCTATAAACTTCTTGCGACTATCAAGCTTTTTGATAATCACCGGAAATCCAAACTTTGTCAATATAAATAGAACTGCCCCAAAGGATATAACCATCCAGAAGATTAATCCCACATCAGGTGTTAGTAAAGATGATGACATAATCAATTGTTATATTATAGGATAAATCCTAGTACTACAATTGCAAATAATGCCACACCCTCAATTAAGGCTGCCGAGATAATCATATTCATTCTCAGATCAGAACCCGCTTCAGGTTGGCGTGCTATTCCTTCGGCTGTTGTAGCTGCAATTTTTGAAATACCCATACCGGCTGCAATAGTTGCTATACCAATACCGATTGCTTCACCCAGAATACCTAGTTCGAATGAACCTGCTGCTTGTAATAATAATGAATCTAACATAGTTTCTTTTTTTTGTTTAAGTTGTTGTTATTGTATTTTGTTTTATTTTAATTCTGTTCCATGCTTTTTTTAGAAGCTGTTTCGGGCTCTCTGGCTAGTCCTATAAACACAGCCGAAAGGAGCGTGAAAATATAAGCCTGAATGAAAGCCACAAGTATCTCCAAGAAGCCAATGAAAAGGCTAAATAATAATGAAACCCCCGTCATTGCTGCGTTGGTAGCTGCGCCCAGCTTCACGGTAACAAAAATTACCGATGTAAGCCCCAGCACAATTGAGTGCCCTGCTGTGATGTTTGCGAACAAACGTATCATTAGTGCAAATGGTTTGGTGATGGTGCCAACCAGCTCAATAATTGGCATTAAGGGCATAGGAGCCTTTAGCCATGTGGGCACATCAGGCCAAAATATATCCTTATAATACGATCTTGAACCCGTAAGATTGATAACTAAGAATGTAGTCACAGCAAGCACCATCGTCACAGCTATATTACCTGTTACGTTTGCACCTCCCGGAAAAATAGGAATCAACCCCATCAGGTTATTCAAAAGAATAAAGAAGAAAATAGTAAGCAGGAAAGGCGTAAAACGTTTGTACTCACTACCAATGGATGGTCTTATTACTTCGTCAATAATAAATACCACCACCATTTCCACCACTCCCGGCATACCTTTGCTCGTCTCCAGCGACTCGCGCTTATAGAATCGTGCAGCAGAAAGTATTATCCATATCAAAATAATAGAGGTAATCACTAGCGAAGCCGCATTCTTGGTGAGCGACAGGTCCACAGGTGCTATCTCTTGCCCTGATGATGATTTTTCTACCACTTTACCGGTATATTTTCCCTCTTCTGCTATATAAAACTGATTATATTTAGAGTCCGTTTTGTGTAGTTCTGACGACATGAAAATATTCCACCCGCTCTCTTTGCTATGCAATATTATGGGCAAAGGGATAGCAATATTTTTACCCTTCCATGTCATGAAATGATATTCGTATGAGTCGGAAATGTGTGATAAAATCATTTCCTTCACATCAAAATCCTCCTGCCCGCTTTCATTTGCAGCACCACTTTCATTTGCCCATATAGTGGCAAATGAAAACAGCGACCCAATAAATGCAAGTATAAATATTTTAAATGCTCTGTTATTCATCTTTCGTGTTAATTTGTGCCTCGCTATTTCTTTTGTTCCACTTCTCTACCTCAGCATAAATATAAATCTCAAAAAAGAGATAGAAGAAGTAAAATGCAGCAAGCATTATAGCAAAGCTTCTTATTTCGGCTCTGTCCAAAAGCCAATATATAAGCCCAATAATCATTGTGGTAAATATCTTAAATCCACGTATAACCATTAGCTTGTTGAGTAGCTTGATTGAGTTCTCAAATTTTACATTTGTAAGCATACCAATTGTAACACCACCCACTATCAAGAAATAGAAAGGAATTACCGGATAATCTTTAAAGGCAAGTTCGGGAAAGAATTTTGTTAATATCATCCACGTACCCAGCCCCACCACTATAGCAAAGATAGTTAGCAGTGTAAATAATTTAATCTGTAGCTTTCTCATGTTTTACTGATTCAGTATAGACTGTAACACTATTCTCTTTGCCCTCCACAAATCCTTCAGCTATGCTCATTTGTGTGGATTTTCCTTTCGACAGGAAAGTAACAGTCCCCTCATCCAGTGAAGATATTATTGGAGCATGATTTACCATAATAGTAAACCTGCCCATAGATCCGGGAAGCGTCACCTCTGAAACAACTTCGTTGCAGATGTTACCGTCAGGTGTATATATTTGTAGTTTTATCTTATCCAAAATATGAGTCTTTATTTATTAGCCTCTTCCATCAATCTCTTACCTTTGGCAATGGCGTCATCTATTGTGCCTACATTAAGGAAGGCCATTTCAGGATACTCGTCAAGCTCACCATCCAGAATCATTTTAAATCCTCTGATAGTCTCTTCTATAGGCACCATCACGCCGGGTAGTCCGGTAAACTGTTCGGCAACATGAAAAGGCTGCGATAAAAATCGTTGCACCTTTCTAGCTCTGTTCACAGTTATTCTGTCATCGTCCGACAGCTCTTCCATTCCAAGAATTGATATAATATCCTGTAATTCTTTATTGCGCTGAAGAATTTGCACCACACCCTGAGCGGTATTGTAATGCTCTTCTCCTACAATTTCAGGTGTCAAGATACGAGAAGTTGACTCCAACGGATCCACAGCGGGGAAAATACCCAGTCCCGAAATCTTTCTGCTCAATACCGTGGTGGCATCAAGGTGAGAGAAAGTGGTTGCCGGAGCAGGGTCAGTCAAGTCGTCCGCCGGTACATACACCGCTTGCACCGAAGTAATAGATCCCTTCTTTGTTGAAGTAATTCTCTCCTGCATAGCACCCATCTCTGTGGCAAGCGTGGGCTGATAACCCACCGCCGAAGGCATACGCCCCAGCAAGGCCGAAACCTCAGAACCTGCCTGAGTGAAACGGAATATATTATCTATAAAGAAAAGTATGTCCGACTTTCCTTCAGTATTCATGTCTCTAAAAGACTCAGCAAGAGTAAGACCCGAAAGGGCAACCGACGAACGCGCACCCGGAGGCTCATTCATTTGACCGAACACCAACGTGGCACGTGATTTAGAAAGTGCATCATAGTCCACCTTGGTCAAATCCCAGTGTCCTGCTTCCATGCTTTTCTTAAACTCCTCACCATAATCTATAATACCCGACTCAATCATCTCGCGCAATAGGTCGTTTCCCTCTCTAGTTCGTTCACCTACTCCGGCAAACACAGAGAATCCCCCTTTACCCTTTGCAATATTATTGATAAGTTCTTGTATTAAAACTGTTTTTCCTACACCTGCACCACCAAACAAACCAATCTTTCCACCTTTTGAATATGGTTCAATTAGGTCGATAACTTTGATACCTGTGTAAAGCACTTCAGTAGTGGTGGTCAAGTCCTCAAACTTTGGAGGATCTCTGTGAATAGGGTTGTGTATATCTTTATTCAGCTCTTTAAGTCCGTCAATGGCATCGCCTGTCACGTTCAGCAGCCTGCCTCTGGTTTCCACACCTTGCGGCATATTGATAGGGCTCCCATTTGCTATTACAGGCATTTTTCTCTTTAGTCCGTCAGTAGAATCCATGGCCACAGCTCTAACTGTATTTTCACCTATGTGTTGTTGCACTTCCAATACTAATGGTATTCCATTATCTCTAATAATTGTTAGCGCATCATGTATTGCGGGTAGGTCTGCGTTTCCATTTCCATTTAGTTCGAAATATACGTCAACTACCGGACCAATGATTTGCGAGATATGCCCCGTGAATTTATTTTTCTCCATTTGAGCTTATTATTGTTATGTTCTTTTTCTGCTTGCAAAGTTACAGACAATTACTTTGATTTTAAGGGTGTTAATTGCTACTTTAGTTTAATTCTTGCTTAAGAATTAGTAAAATTCGTTCATATTTGTTGTATATAAAAGCTGATATTTAAGATATTTTGATGATTCTATTTTTTGTTGATATTATAAAGTATCGTTAGTACAACAATAGAATCAACAAAAGTCGCATCATAACACAAAAAATATTCTAATAAATTATAGCTTGGCTTGTTATATGCAAAAAAATCAATATCATTGTATTTTAAAACTAAAAAATACATTTAATAACATGTCACACAGTGAGTATTTACTACACTATATATGGAAGTACCGCCTATTGGATTATTCTAATTTAGAAACTACCGACGGACAAAATATCGAAATTATAGACCCCGGATTGCACAACTCGGACGCCGGTCCCGATTTTTTTAATGCAAAGGTCAAAATTGACAATCGCACCTGGGCAGGAAATATCGAAATACATCTTTCGTCTGACGATTGGTACAAGCATAACCATCATTTGGATAAGGCTTATAACTCCACCATACTGCATGTAGTGGAGAATGTGGGTAGTGAAACCCTTAATGAAGGTAATCAGGTGGTGCCCCAAATGAAGATAAGAGTGCCCGATCATATAAAGAAAAATGCAGAAACATTACTCAAAAGCAGATCTAGAATACCATGTAGCAGCAATTTGCCAAATATCAAACGGCATATCATAAGGCCCTGGATAGGTGCACTGGGGGTAGAGCGACTAGAGCGCAAGACAAATGATATATTTCGTTTACTGGATAGATACAACAATTCGTGGGATGATGCTTTTTATGTTCTTCTGTGTCGCAATTATGGGTTTGGTCTCAATTCGGACGAGTTTGAGCGACTAGCCATGAGCCTTGGCTATAACATAATACAGAGACATGGCGATAATCTGTTTCAAGTAGAAGCATTGCTTTATGGTCAGGCGGGAATGCTGGCAGATGAAAATCTGACCGATGAATATTATATGGATCTACAGAGAGAATATAAGTTTCTTGCTCACAAATATCAGCTAAAGCCACTAAGTGGATTTCTGTTTAAAAATCTGAGAGTACGGCCAAGTGCTTTTCCGCAGGTTCGCATTGCGCAACTGGCCGCTCTGCTGGTTCAGTCGGGTCGCCTATTCTCATCCGTTATAGACATAGAAGATTATAAACGCCTGCGTCTTCATTTTCAATCTCAAGTATCAAAATATTGGCAAACACATTACACCTTTGGGCGTGAGTCAAAGAAGCAAAATAAAATAATGGGCGATTCCTCGCTAGATATAATTCTTATAAACACGGTATCACCAATTCTCTTTGCATATGGCAAAAAGCGAGATCAGGAAAAATATTGCGACCGGGCAATGATGATTTTAGAATCAATCAAACCCGAGCGAAATTCGATAACAAAAGATTTTGAACAGGCAGGAATTAAAATAGATAATGCATATGATTCGCAAGCAGTGATACAGCTCAAAAAAGAATATTGCGACAAGCGCAAGTGTCTTTACTGTAAAATAGGCTATCAAATCATGTCGAAATAGTAATATAAACCATGCGGTAAATAGCAAATTTCCATTTTTTTATAGTACTAAAAAATGAATACTACTTATTTCGTTGTATTTTTGTCCAAATAATAAACTACAAATCACTTGATTTAAAATGACAAAGCTTGTAAAATATATATTTTCAGCATTAATTATTTCAGGAGCTGTATATCTTTTCAATTCGTGTGCTAATATGGCTTCGCCCACGGGAGGATTATATGATGTGACACCTCCTAGGTTGCTGAAGGCAAATCCCCCCAATAATGCCCTTAATGTCAATAAGAAGATTATTGAGTTTGAATTTGACGAAAATGTGAAAATTGAAAAGCCTGCCGAAAAGGTGATTATCACACCACCACAAATTAGCATGCCTGTCATTAAGTCGGTAGGACGAAAGGCTAGGGTGGAGCTGGTTGACGATTTGCATGAAAATACCACCTACACTATTGACTTCACTGATGCAATAGTTGACAATAATGAAGGCAATCCTCTGGAAAACTTCTCACACTCATTCTCAACGGGCGATGTTTTGGACACGCTCGCCGTATCGGGAGTTGTGTTGTCGGCTTTTGATTTGGAGCCGGCACAGGGTATCTATGTCGGAATGCATAGCAATCTTGAAGATAGTGCTTTTACCAACGTTCCATTTCTGCGAATATCCAGAACCGACTCTAGAGGTAAGTTTACAGTGCGCGGTCTTGCACCGGGCGAATACAAGATATATGCCCTAAAGGATGATAACAGAGATTATAAATATGATAATCCACAGGAAACCATAGCCTTCCTAGATTCAATCATCGTGCCATCGTCAACGCCTGCCGTGCGACAAGACACAGTGTTTATCGACAGCACCACCATTGAGTCTATCAATGAGGTTAACTATACCCGATTCTTGCCGGATGATATTGTATTACGCACTTTCGACTCAGGCTTCAAACGTAAGTATAGAGAAAAACATGAACGACCCTTGCGCGAAAAAATTACAGTATTCATGTCCTCGCCTACAGACCTGTCGTCATTTGAACTCTTATATCCAGCTACAACTGATAGCATCTGGTATAGTATGGAGCGAAGCATCAATAACGACACCGTGTCACTTTGGCTAACCGACTCGCTGGTATTTAAGAGCGATACTATATTACTAAAAATGGACTATCTGCAAACGGATACTATCAACAGAGATGTGATAGCAACTGACACGCTTAGGTTTTTATATAAAGAGCCCAAACAAACACGCCGAGAGCGCAACAAAGATAAAGAGGAAGGAGAAAAAGAAGAAACAATATTCTTGAATCTTAAAAGCACCATTCAGGGAGCTCACGAAGTGTATGCACCAATATTTGTAGAGTTTGAACACCCTGTTGTGGACTTCGACTCGGCCAAAGTGCTGCTTCAGCATGAGGTTGACTCGGTGCTTACCCCCGTATCGTTTGCTTTCTCAACAGACAGCCTCAATCCCCGAAAATTTAAAATAGAACACAAGTGGGAGCCCGGTGATAAATATAAGTTTAGTATCGACTCAGCAGCCGTCAATAGTATTTATGGACATTGGAATGATAAGCTAGAACAAACTCTGAATGTGAAGTCACTTGATCAGTATGGCAACATATTATTCTCTATTCATGGATTGCCTGATAGTGTAGATGCATATGTGGAGCTGCTTGACACGTCGGATAAACCTTTTAGAAAAGTACGTGTCAAAAACAACGAAGCCCTAATTTTTGATATTGATCCCGGAAAAATTTACGCAAGGCTCTTTATAGACGAAAATGGAGATGGCGTTTGGACAGCGGGTAAATATGAAGAAAAGCGACAACCGGAGATGGTTTATTATTTCCCAAAAATGCTTGAGATAAGAGCATATACAGATCATGAGGAGGACTGGGATTTAACAAGAACTCCTCTTGAACTGCAAAAGCCTAGGGACTTATTGAAAAATAAACCGGAAGAGAAAAAACGAGTAAACCCCAACGAGGAGCGTAACAGGCAGCAGCAACGAGGCGGTTCATCATCATCCAGACCAGGGGGAGTAGGAGCCGGAACCGGTGGAATGCAGACAATGGGCAACGTAAGACGATAGTGTCTATATAATTACAACGTTATTTGAAACGAATATGAAAATGAATAAAACTTATAAACTTCTTATTGCTATTATGATTTTTGCTATAGCCACATTATCGGCCCATGCACAGTGCAAAATTATGAATAGCTCATTTAAGAGTGGCGAAAATATATCATATGACTTGTATTTCAGTTATGGCATCATAAACGGAAAAGCAGGCAATGGATTTATGAAAACTGATATGGTTGACTATAAAGGCAGCAGTGCTTATAATATCAGGATGCAACTAAATACATCGGGATTGGTAGGTAGCTTTTATTCTGTAAACGATACTCTGGTGTCGTATATAGATATGGATTTGCGTCCGTTGATGTTCACCAAAAATGCACACGAAGGAAAAGATTATTCGCGTGAAGTGCAAACATTCAACTACACAGATGATGACATAAAAGTACGCACCAGCAGAATATATAATGGCAAGAAAAGGTTTGACCTAACCATGTCCACCGAGGAGTGCACATACGACTATCTTTCAGTTCTTCCTCTCATTAGAAACCTTGATTATACAGGAATGAACAAGGGTGATTCAAAACAAATACAGTTTATTTCAGGGAAAGATATTGTAAACATGTCGGTCAACTACGATGGCAAAGCAAAAGTAAAAGCAAACGACGGCAAAACATATGATGCGATACAGATATCGCTAACAATCTATGACAAAGCCTTCAAAAACCAAAAAGAGGCTATTAGTGCATCACTCACTGATGATAGCAACAGAGTGCCAATTATCATCAACACACACCTCAAAATTGGAGCAATACGTGCCGTGTTGAGAGATGTGTCGGGATTGAGAAACTAATTATGTAAACCCTTATTTTTATTTCCATGACCACCAGCAATAATAACGAGATATACAAAGCCGCACTATTTGGTGTGGCAGTAGGTGATGCACTAGGTGTGCCCGTAGAATTTAGCAGTCGCGCGCAACTGCAGGCAAACCCAGTCACCACAATGATGGGCTATGGAACATTCAATCAACCGCCCGGAACGTGGTCCGACGACAGCTCCATGACCTTCTGTCTTGCAGAGGCATTAACAAAACCCTTCGACCTAAACGAAATAGCCCAAAACTTTGTGGCATGGGCCACCAAAAACTATTGGACAGCCCACAACGAACTCTTTGATATTGGTATTGCCACACTCAAAGCCATTGGACATTTGCAGCGTGGTGTGCCACCTCAAATGGCAGGAGGCGCAGGTGATTTATCTAACGGAAATGGATCTCTGATGCGCATTCTTCCCCTTGTGTTTTATATCAAAGACAAACCCCTTGAAGAGCGATTTGATATAATCCAACAGGTATCATCCATCACTCACCGTCATATTCGTTCGGTAGTAGCTTGTTTCTATTATTTGGAGTTTGCACGACACCTTCTTGAGGGGCTTGACAAGCATCAGGCATATCAACAACTACAGCAGAATCTTCCTGACCAGTTGTCACAATTTGAAGTATCTCCCGACGAAATAAAGCGCCTTTCACGCCTACTCAAAGATGATATATCCATCCTACCCGAAAATGAAATACAAAGCAGTGGCTACGTTCTTCACACCCTCGAAGCCTCTATATGGAGTCTTCTCACCACCAACAATTATCGAGATGCCGTTCTAGTAGCCATCAATCTTGGTGAGGACACCGACACCACAGGCGCCGTAGTAGGCGGGCTTGCCGCCCTTGCCTATGGGTTTGACAATGTCCCTGCTGAATGGGTTGAGGTAATAGCCCGTAAGGAGGATATTGAGGAATTGGCTGAGAGGATGTCCCACTACCTAAGTTAGCTCAATCGTGATATTTAAATATTATCCTTGCTACTCTTTACTTTTGGATAAAATCTATACGTTTGATACTATCATATGATACTATCAGGAATATAATGGTATGAAACCTCCTTACAAAATAAACAGCTAAATACTAAGTTTAGTAGCATCCATTTCAAAATCATTTCGTCGGCAACCGCATGTCGCGACCTAAAACTCGGCGTTGACAGTGGTTTGATAGAAAGGTCGGGAGAAAAGAGAAACACGATTTATAGATTTAAATAAAAATATTGACAGATACCATGTAATATTTTTCCCGCTGGCTCGTCATATATATAAAAGCAACAAAAAGAATGTTTGATAAAAAAATACTTCCACTGTCAGATTCGCTCTATCGAATGGCGCGCTCCATTTTGCAAGATGCCGACGAAGCACATGACGCCGTGCAAGACCTGCTAATGAACCTGTGGGAAAAGCGAAGTGAATTGGCAGAGGTGGACAATCTGAATGCTTTTGTGTTTCGAAGTCTTCGCAACAAATCATTAGATATGATTCGCAACCGAAAGAATAATAATGGAGATTTGAGTAACAGCATTTCAGAAGCAAATAATCCACACGAACAAATAGAACAATCGGATATGGTGGGGAGGGTGCATTTTTTTATTAACCAGTTGCCCGAATTGCAACGCACCATCATTCGCATGCGCGATGTGGAAGGGATGGAGATAAGGGAAATTGCCGATATAACCGAGCTGACACCCAACGCAGTGAGTGTGAACCTATCGCGAGCAAGACAAAAAATAAGAGAACAAATAATTAAAGAAAACAGCATATGAAAAAGCGAATTGATACATTAATAGATCTTTACTTCAGCGGTGAGACTTCACTTGCAGAGGAACAGGAGATTAAAAGTTACTTCGCATCGGGAAGTGTGGCCGAAAAGCATCTTCCGTATGCTCCGCTGTTTCAGAATTTTGAAGAGGAGAAGCAACAAGTATTCGAACCCGTGTCTTCTTCGCCCAAAAAGAAACGAAACATAGTGATGCTTACATGGCTGTCGGGCGTAGCTGCATCTATAGTGTTGGTATTGATGCTTATACCCAAGCAGCCGCAGGATACTTATATGGTGGTAAACGGGAAAAGGATATATGACACAGAAATGGCAGTAAGCCAGGCCGAGGATAAACTAAACGCAATAACAGCCAGAATAGCAACATCGCTGAAGCCAATCGAGAAGGCCGACCGAAACCTGGAGAATGCTTTGCAGCCGCTGAGAGGCGTTGAGGAGCATGTATTGCAACAATCAACTGCTCAATAACAACTTAATACTTATAAATATGATTAGAAAGAAGATTTTTATGATTTGCTCAGTTGTGCTTCTAAGCATATCGCTCTCAGCACAAGACATTGGCTCGATAATGGAAAAGTATGGCAAAGTGGAAAATGTGGAGCTGGTGAAGATCAATAATTTCATGCTGACAATGGCACGTGCAGTTGCTGATAAAGAATCAAAGCAAGTGTTGAAAAAGATTACCGGGATAAAAGTGCTAAGCGCCGACAGCACAGCCAACGTGAGAAGCCTGATGAGTGATATCGACAATGCAACCAATCGTCAGAACTATGAAAAGGTGGTTGAGGTGCGCGAAAAGGGTGAAACGGTTAATATCTATTTTAAGGAGCTTGGCAAAAACAAAACTGAATTGCTGGTGGTGAACAACGAAAAATCGGGTACCTTGAACTTGATTTTAGTTAGCGGAAGCATCACACCCGAAGAGTTTGAAAAGCTGAACAATAATGAAAAAAACAAGGACAAAAATAAAAATAAGAACAATAAATAAAACATACAGATATGAAAAAGATACTTATACTTGCAGTTCTTCTGCTTACCGCCTCTGCAGGCCTATATGCACAAAAAACAATGAAGGCAATATTTGATAAATATGCCGATGACGAGCGCTTCTCGTATGTATCTGTGGGCAAGGGCGCATTTAATATGGTTC
>CAZSKF010000037.1:0-17105 GCA_964607405.1 uncultured Proteiniphilum sp.
AGGTCAATTTTTATGGGTCTGTGTATAAGTGAAAACTTTTATGTACATTTGATATAAAACGTGACACAATTATGAAAATAGATATTTGCCTTTCCCCAGCCTTATATCCTCACTACAAACAAGACAACGACATAGTAATAGTGGTTGACATATTTAGAGCAACTACCACCATATGCGCCATGTTTGAAAACGGAGCAACAGGAGTATATCCTATAGCAAGTACCGAAGAAGCAAAAGAATACAAATCAAAAGGATATCTAGTAGGAGGTGAAAGAAATACAAAAAAAATGGACTTTGCAGACTTTGGCAATTCACCGTTTGACTATACACGAAATGTAGTAGAAGGCAAAGACCTAGTATTTACAACCACCAATGGCACATACGCTATTGATATGGCAAGAGAAAGCAAAATAGTATTTGCAGGAGCATTTTCCAACATAGACACATTAGTAAAAAAGTGTGCAAATATAGGAGGAAGAATCGTTGTTTTATGCTCAGGATGGAAAAACAAGGTTAATATAGAGGATACACTCTTTGCAGGTGCATTTGCATCAAAGCTTTCTAGAATAACAAATAACCTAGAAATTGAATCTGACAGCGTAAGAATGTCTATGGATTTATGGGACAAGGCCAAATCAGATCCTCTAGATTACATTAAAAACTCCGATCATTACAAAAGACTGGTTGATAATGGGTCTGAGAATGAAATCCCATTTTGTTTAAAGGAAAACACAACGTCCGTTACACCTAGATATTATAAGGATGAAAAAAAAATGAGGATTGATTAATCAATCCTCAAAATCAAATTCGTCAAAATCAAATGAATCTGTAAACTCCTCCAGGTCACGCCTATCCTTCTTTGTAGGTCGTCCTGTACCTCTTTGTCTATCTACAAATCCACTTATCTTATTTAACTCCAATATTTCATATTGATCAGGTGGAGTTACATTCTCCATAAAGTCTGGTACAAGTTTTGCACCCATACGCTTCTCGGCTAAGGCCAAAACCTTAAACGAAAAAGTAACAGGAGCTTTTCTCACTTGAATGATATCCCCCACCCTAATATTTCTCGAAGGCTTTAATGATACACCATTAGTCATCACTCTACCTTTTTTACATGCATCCGATGCGATAGAGCGAGTTTTAAATATACGTACTGCCCAAAGCCATTTATCTACTCTAACTTCATCCATAATCAAAAATAAACAAGGTTTATAAATCTATTTATTATTATATTGATTCATAGTCAAATTAATTCCCGCCAGGCAAAAGCTTTTTATAATATCAACAGACGAGTCAATACGAGCATCTAAATCTCTCTTTTCTTCTTCTGAAAACTCATCTAAAACAAAGTCCACCTGCGCACCACGTGGAAAGTCATTACCTATTCCAAATCTCAGCCTTGGATAATTCTGACCTATAAGCCCTTGAATATGCTTCAAGCCATTATGACCTGCATCGCTACCTTTTGACTTCAAACGCAAAGTGCCAAAAGGCAAAGCCAAATCATCAACAACCACAAGCAGATTTTCCTTTTCTATTTTTTCCTTCTGCATCCAATAACGGATAGCATTACCACTTAGGTTCATAAACGTAGAGGGTTTAAGCAAGATGAGCTGTTTATTCTTCAATCTCATTTCTGCCACAAACCCATATCTCTTATCCTCAAAAACAACATTGGACGCCTTAGCTAGGGCGTCCAATATCATAAAACCTATATTGTGGCGTGTATTCTCATAGTCGGGACCAATATTGCCCAACCCCACAATTAAATATTTCATTTAAATATTTCTCTCAATAATTTTACTTTTTAGCAGCAGCAGCGGCAGCAGCAGCACCTCTAGCAGCACGTGTCAATTGAACGCGACAAACAACTGCATTCTTTGGAGACAATAGCTCTAATCCTTCAAAGCTAAGCTCACCAACTTGAATTGATTTACCAAGACCTAGGCTAGATACATTAACAACCAACTCTTCTGGTAATTTATCGTGAGTAGCTTTAACTTTAAGTTTACGTGAGTCTAGAGATAATTTACCCCCTGCCTTCACACCTTCAGCCAAACCTGTCAAACGAACAGGAATATCTATTACAACAGGAACTTCTGGGAATACATGCAAGAAGTCAACGTGCAGTATATCATCAGTTACTGGATGGAATTGAATTTCCTTCAAGATAGCCATCATTTTTTTGTCACCCAAAGTTAGGTTTACGATGAATACCTCTGGCGTATAAATTATTTTACGAACGTCGTTAGCTTTAACTACGAAGTTAGTATTTTCAGCGTCATGTCCGCCATACACTACACAAGGAACTAGTCCTTCTTTACGAAATGCAACAGAAGCTTTTTTTCCGAAGCTATCTCTTAATTCTCCTTTTAATTCAAATGATTTCATTTTTTCTAATAATTTGTGTTACTCAAAATAAAGTTTTTGTTTTGCTCCTTATTTCCCATCACACGAAGGGCTTATCAAAAGCGGCGCAAAGATAATGATTATCTTTTTATTACACAAGCCATTACCTAGCTCTTTTCTTTAAGTCATCAACACCTATAGTCATCAATCTTCCAATAGGCTTGCCATCTCTATACGTGATAATTCTCATAAGGCTTGCATCTTTAGGAATTTCTTGAGCTTCAGAATACATAGGATAAAAATTATCCGGAGTTGAATTATCAAAACTAGTATATATCTCCAGTCCGTCAATCTCTGTCGTCAAAGTAACGAAAAACTTCTCACCATCCTTTTTCACCGCCACGATCGGATCATACATAGCAGGTGAATACTTTGTTTGTGCAAAGTCTAAACGCTCAAAATGGTTCTCTGTTTTATTTATAAATCTAGTCCAATCTTTATTTACTTTTGGCGACCACAATGATTCTGCCACAGCAAATCCGCGAGGCCATACCATATATTCAGCCTGGCGAATATTATACACTTGCTCAGTCCACAAGTTTGCCTGACCGCCCAAAATAAAGTCAGCATTAGCACCTTCCGGAACAGGATCAAATTTATATACCTGATTTAATCTAAGTGAAGTATAAACAGGCGGTTCAGTTGAAGCATCACCCTGCATCAAGTCTATATACACATACTGCATAGGTGTCATAACCACAAAGTGTCCCGAGTTTGATGCTTCAATTCCATATTCAATACCTCTCCAGCTCATCAATGATGTTGTAGGAGTAATTCCCCCTTCAAGTATTTCATCCCAGCCCATCATCTTTTTACCTTTCGACTGTACAATCTTTTCTAATCGCTTTCCGAAATAAGACTGAACCTCATACATGCTTTTCAGCCCTTCCTTCTTCATCAACTCTTGAACTTGAGGACTCTTTTCCCAGAAATTATGTGGAGCCTCATCACCTCCTGTGTGAATATATTCGAATGGGAACAACTGAGCAACCTCAGTCATCACCTTATCCATAAACTCATACACATACTCATTTGCAGGACACATTGTATCATCAATCAATCCGGTTGGAGGATGCGTTGACCAGTCCATAATAGGTTCTCCTGCACGAACATTATAATTTTCCGCACCAGGAGTACAAGATAGTTCAGGATATGACGCTATAGCCGCAAGACTATGTCCAGGAACATCAATCTCAGGCATAACATCAATAAATCGTTCTGCCGCATACTTCACAACTTCACGAATATCATCATGCGTATAAAAACCACCATAATTCTTTGGCTCATCAGGCAGAGGATCTGAGAAATAATTGAAAGTACCAATCTTTTCCACCCTCCAAGCACCAACCTCGGTAAGCTTTGGCAAACTTTTTATTTCAATACGCCACCCCTCATCATCAGTAAGATGCCAGTGAAGGATATTGTATTTATATTTCACCATATTATCAATAAACTGCTTAACCTCATCCACTGTAAAGAAATGGCGAGATACATCAAGCATCAATCCTCTCCATCCCATACGAGGATAATCTGTGATCTCAACAGAAGGAACAATCCACTCAACACCTTCAACCAGTTCATTACTCTCAATTTGAGGAGGCAACAACTGTAGCAAAGTTTGCACACCATACAAAAGGCCTGCAGGCTTGTTAGCCGAAATGCTTATATTAGATTCATCAACATGCAGTTTATACCCCTCTTCACCTAAGGATTCATCATTCTTTTTATTAAGCGTAATAATGATATTTGCTTTTTTATCATTCTTCTTTAGCTGAACCGTTTTGCCTGTAGCCACAGTTAATTTACGTTCGAGAACACTATTCACAAATTCCATCTCCGCTACATTGGGAGTAGAAATAGTAATTACATCCGGCAAGACAAAGTTGCCACTCTTCTTAACTACCGAAACAGGCTCCGGAATAATATTTAATTCACTATTAGACTGCTGCCCATATGCAACAACAAAGAATAGTGACAACAACATTGATAAAATAGTTTTCCTCATCATTCTCTTTTTATTATATAAATATTTTATTATTAAATTTTTCAGCTCAATGATCGTGATTATGATCATGTTTCATTAAAACTCTATGTGGTAAATCACCATGTCCAAGAATTTCTATTGGACACGAGTCATATGCACCATTCAGCCATTCCTGTGAAATATCACTCCCACAATGATAATGAAGAGTTTGATTAACACAAGCAATATTTTTCACCAGAGATATTATTGTTCCCACATCATGAGACACCAAAACTATAGCCATATCCTTATTAATATCTCCCAGAAGTTTGTAGAAATTAGTCTCAAACAACTTATCAACATACGAACTTGGTTCATCCAAAATAAGTAATTTGGGATTATCTATAATGGCTCTACCCAACAAAACCCTCTGCAACTGACCACCCGAAAGTTCACCAACTGCGCGATTCAAAAGATTATTAACTCCCATCTTTTCTGCAATAGGCCCCACTCTAAGCTTATCCTCTGACGAATACCTTTTAAAAACCTTTCCGCGTAAAGTTAGGCCCGACAAAATAACGTCACGTACCTTAATCGGAAACTTCTTATCAATATGATTAATCTGAGGCAGGTATCCAATATTTATATGAGAAACCTTTTTTCCTTCATCATAAAAGGAAACAGATCCTGATTCAGGTTGCAAAAATCCCAATATACTCCTCAGCAGGGTAGTCTTTCCACCACCATTAGGACCTATAATACCTAAAAAATCTCTTTCAAAAACTTTTAGCGATACATCAGTCAGAACATTAGGCTTATTCTCATATCCCACATTCAGGTCTTTAATCTCTATAATTGGACTCATCATTCTTGAATTACAAAAAGCTTTGCCAAGGACAACAACTCATCATCCCAATTATAAGAAAGCGGATTAATAACATGCGGCTTAGCACCCAACTCTTTAGCAATCACCTCTGTGTTCTTCACATCAAACTCTTGTTGAATCAACACAACACTTATACCCTCCTCCTTAGCCAAGTCCACCAATTCTTTCATTTGTGCCGGAGATGGATTCTTTCCTTCAAACTCAATACTATATTGCTCCAAATTATAATCTCTTGCAAAATAACTCAATGCAGGATGATAAATAATAAAGCTTCTTGAAGATATATCAACAAGAATATCAGTAAGAAGTGAGTCTGTTTTCAAAATTTTGCTTTCCAGCTGTTCATAGTTAGTCATGTAATAATCCTTGTTATCAGGATCTATCACCAACATAGCATCAAGCATATTTTTTGAAAACTGTAAAGCATTCTTAGCAGAGCTCCAGATATGAGGATCAGCAGCCAGAACATCATGGTCATGGTCATGGTCGTGATCGCCATCACCGTGAGAATGTGGACCATGAGTGCCATACATCAAATCAATGTTTTGCGAACAATCCACCACTAAAACGTTAGGATTATTTTTCGCCAGCTTCCCACTCCATGCATTCTCATAACCTAGAAAACCTACCTTAAAATAAGCATCACTATTGCCTAGATTAATCATAGCCATTGGAGAAGGCTCATATGTTTCGGGACTAGCCCCCGGCGGCACAAGAGTATTAACTTCATACTTATCACCCACTATCTGCTCCAAAAAGTAGCGTTGTGGCTCTATAGTTACAGTCAAAGTCTTGGAGTTTGGTCTGTCCCCCATCTTACATGAAGCAAAAGACACAACCAATAAAAGAATAAAATATATTTTTCTCATCCGAAAATTTATAAAGAAGTGATTATTGACATTTTGATATTTATTACAAAAATAGGAAAATTGCCATACAAATAGCACAATAAACAATTATTTTCTAATTTTGTTTTTATATTGAAACAAAAGCACTTATTAATAATGAAGCGAGAAATTGAAACCACAAAAGATGGTTCTCACACACTATTTGTTCCGGAACTAAACGAGCACTACCACTCCACCAACGGCGCCATACAAGAGGCAAACCATGTATTTATAGATGCAGCACTTAACCATTGCAACAAGAAAAGCATTAATATACTGGAGATTGGATTTGGAACGGGGCTGAATGCATTTTTGACTTTAAACACAGCAGAAAATAAGAAGATACATATTAACTATACCACTCTTGAGCTGTATCCGATTAGTTCAAAAGATATCCAACAGCTAAACTATTCTAACCAGATAGATAATCAATTTTCGAGTTACTATTATGACCTACATCAAACAGACTGGGAGGTCAAACATCAAATCTCAAAGCACTTTTCATTATTAAAAATACAAATAGATTTTAGTAACTCGGACAGTTTCAAAACTAACACCAAATACGATATTGTATATTTTGATGCGTTTGGACCGGATAAGCAACCGGAGATGTGGCAACAACCAATATTCGAAAAGATATTTTCAGTAATGTCAGCAGGCGGAATCTTAACAACATATAGCGCCAAAGGTGTGATCAGAAGAATGCTACAGAACATTGGTTTTATTGTCGAACGCATTCCTGGACCAATTGGCAAAAGGGAAATGCTCCGAGCCACAAAACCATAACCTTCAAATGTAACCCATTTGCCACAAAACACAGTCAATTAATATAAAATGCAAATAACATAGAACTTTTATCTAATTAGTCTTGTTAATAAAATTAAAGCAATAGGGCTTTTCATTCAATTAGTGCCGAATCAGATATTATCACAGCTTCTGATTTCGGACCAATGCATTAGTGTTACCGTATAGGTTGTCGTTTGACAATTTTCTCTTCTAAAAGAAAAATAGTGCTCATACTATTTCATTCTGTTAAAGTATAAACCAACTAAACCCTTAATTAAAATAGAAGCAGAAATGATAAGTACATTAAGAGACCTCAAAAAGGCACTCAAAAGAGATACCCAAAACCTACCATCAATCAAAGTTGCAGTGTTAGGAGACAGCGCTACCCAACTATTGGCAACAGCACTTCAAGGAACTGCAATTGAAAAAGGATATAATCTGGAGTTATTCGAAGCCGATTACAATCAAGTCGAGCGTCAATTACTAGACCCAACATCCGATCTATATCAATTTGCAGCAGATTATATAATTATATTTCAATCCAGCCACAAACTGTTGTCGCGATACAATAAATTAAAGCCAGAGGAGCAAGCCTCATTAGCCGATGATAGATTAGAATTTATAAGAACAATTTGTTCAACATCATCCGCACGGCTTATCTATTTCAATTATCCCGAAATAGACGACAACATATTTGGGAATTATTCAAATAAAACCAAAAGCTCGTTCACTTACCAAACACGAAAACTCAACTACGAGCTAATGAACCTGTCTCAAGAATTTCCAAATCTATATATTTGTGATATTTCATCACTTCAAAACAAAATAGGGCGCGACACTATGTTCCACCCATCAGTATATATTAGCACCGAAATGGTACTATCAATAGATGCCTTGCCATATGTAGCAGCAAGAGCAATGGATATAATTCTAACCCTTCAAGGCAAATTCAAGAAATGCTTAATACTGGATCTTGACAATACAGTATGGGGAGGAATAATTGGGGACGACGGACTAGAAAAGATACAACTTGGCCACGAATTAGGAATAGGCAAAGCATTCACCGAGTTTCAAGAATGGGCTCTAAAACTAAAAAACAGAGGAATCATTCTGGCTATTTGTTCAAAAAATAATGAAGATGTAGCAAGAGAACCATTCGAAAAACATCCCGAAATGGTATTGCGACTTGACGACATAGCTGTATTTGTAGCGAACTGGGAGAACAAGGCAGATAATATACGCAAGATTCAATCCATACTCAATATTGGTTTCGACTCGATGGTGTTTCTTGATGATAACCCATTTGAGCGAAACTTGGTGCGCGAAAATCTTCCCGACGTCACAGTGCCCGAACTACCGGAAGACCCCGGGCAATACCTAGAGTATCTATATAGCCTCAATCTCTTTGAAACTGCCACATATTCCACTGCAGATGCAGAACGAACAAAGCAGTATCAAATAGAATCACAAAGAGCTGTAGCACAATTTAGCTTCACCAATGAAGCTGATTTTCTTAAAAGCCTCGACATGGTATCTGAAGTACGCCCATTCAATAACTTCAATACCCCTAGGGTATCACAGTTATCACAACGCAGCAACCAGTTCAACTTGCGAACCGTCAGATATACTGAAGCAGACATTGAGAGACTATCCACCGATAATACATTTCACAACTTCAGCTTCACGCTCACCGATAAATATGGCGATAATGGACTTATTTGCGTCATCATAATGGAAGAAAAAGATAATGAGACACTTTTTATCGACACATGGTTTATGAGCTGCAGAGTATTACGTCGCGGCATGGAAAACTTCACACTAAACACCATTGTGAACTATGCAAAAGAAAATGGTTACAAGAACATCATTGGAGAATATATCCCCACAGCAAAAAATCAAATGGTAGAAAAGCACTACATAGACTTAGGGTTTGAGGATATAAGCTCAAATGGCAAAAACTTGTTTAGCCTGAACACAGACACCTATAAAGAAAAAGAAGCATATATAACAAGCATATAACTAAAATACTTACAACATGGAAAGAGCAAATATATTAGCCGAAGTGCAAGACATTTTTCGTGACATTTTAGACGAAGAAGAACTAATTTTAGAGGACAACACAACAGCAGGCGATGTTGATGGATGGGATTCGCTAACACACATCCAACTTGTAGTAGCTGTAGAAAAACATTTCAAATTCAAGTTCACATCAAAAGAAATTCTATCGTGGAACAATGTAGGAGAAATGATAGACAGCATCAAAAGCAAGATAGACTAAACACACACCAAACCCAAAACCCATACTGCAATGATTATTAACTCGTTCAGCTTCTTAATATTCTTCGTAGTAATATTTGCAATATACTACTTCCCGCTAAAGCAAAAGACTACAGCACAAAACTGGCTATTGCTAATAGGCAGCTACATTTTCTATGGCATTGCCGATTGGAGAATGCTCCCTGTACTATTTGCATCCACAGTCATTTTCTACTTTTTGGGAATTAAAATATCAAACAGCAAAGACAAAGTAGCCTCACTCTACACTACACTGAGCGTGGTGGCGGGAGTTGGCCTGTTATTCTATTTCAAGTATTTAAACTTCTTCATAGAATCGTTTGCCGAGTTCTTCTCACTATTGGGGCTGCAAACCAATTTCAGCACATTCAATATTATTATGCCCCTGGGCATTAGCTTTTTCACTTTTCGATTAATAAGCTATACAGTAGAAATAAACAGGAATAAAATTTCACCAACCAAAGACTTTGTAGCCTTTGCCACATACGTTTCCTTTTTCCCTACTATAATGTCAGGGCCTATAGATCGTCCTAATGACTTTATACCACAACTCAAAAGCAAACGTGTTTTCAACTATGATCTAGCCATTGATGGAAGCAGGCAAGTATTATGGGGACTATTCAAAAAAATGCTTATTGCAGACAACCTATCCCCCTTCATCAATGCAATATGGTCAGACATCCCCAATCAAAGCGGTGCCACGCTATTTATAGGCGCAGTATTATATAGCGTTCAGATGTACACTGACTTCTCAGGATATTCAGACATGTCAATAGGTGTAGGCAAGATACTAGGCTTCAAAATCACAAAGAACTTCTACTACCCATTCTTTGCACGCAACGTAGCCGAATTTTGGAGACGCTGGCATATCTCACTAACATCGTGGGTAACAGACTATGTATTCATGCCACTCAATATCAAGTTCAGAGATTACAACAACCTGGGACTGATAATGGCAGTAATAATAAACTTGGTAGTCATCGGAGTGTGGCATGGAGCCAATTGGACCTTTGCCGTATTTGGTTTATATCACGGCCTCCTGTTCATACCATTAGTATTGAGCGGATCATTTGCAAAGAAGAAAAAGTTAAAAGCCAACAAACACGGCCTACCTTTTCTCAATGACTTCATAAGGATGCTACTTACATTTATGCTCGTAACCATAGGACTCGTAATTTTCAGAGCTGACAATATTTCCCAGGCATTTCACTACCTCGCAGGTATAATAAACCCTTCAGGATTTATTTCACTCACCACCGATGGTCTCAGAGCACTTATCCCCACCCTTTTATGCATGATAGCAATGTTTATGGCAGAATGGTATCAGCGCGACAAAGAGTTTCCATTACAACTCGACACCGTCATTTCAAGCAAATTCATGAGAATTGCATTGTTTTGGCTCATCATCATTGTCACCGTGCTATATAGTGGCGAAGAACAAGAGTTTATTTATTTTCAATTCTAAAACAGAGTTACACGATGAAAAAGTTTTTACTTAATTCCTTGTTCTATTTCATCCTACCGCTAATGCTGATATTTGCTATTAGCGAGTACTCTTTGCGAAGCCTTCTCAACGACTATGCATACAAGAGCAATTGGATGAACAAAAATTGTCAAAACGTAGAAACTCTATGTATTGGCCCATCCATCATTCTATATGATATTAATCCAGAATATCTAAGCACAAAAGCATTCAATGCAGCCCATTTATTAGAGTCTGTCAATTATGACCATTTCATATTCAATAACTATATTGACAAAATGGATTCACTCAAACATCTAATAATAGGGATTGATTATTGGACTCTATTTTGTGAGCTTGAAGAAAGCCCGGAGTGGTGGCGAGCACAAGACTATTTCATCTATTATGATTGCAACTATCATAAAAATCAATTTAAATATCGCTACAAATTTCATCACCCCACCGTAGAAACTCTAAAGAATGCACAAAATGCATTTCTTACATTGCTAGGAAAAAGGGATGATTCACACCTTACAGTCAATGAGCTTGGATATAGCACCAAATACGCTTTCAATAATAGAAAAGCAAACTGGGATAATGGTATTGAAGAGGCCGCCCTTCATAATTCATTTATCAACACGAATATAGACAAGGCTCATATAATTGAAAGCGGAATATATATATATGACATAATTTCAAAATGTGAAAGCGAGAACATACAGGTTCTGCTAATAAACACACCTGTTTATGACTCCTACATAACAAACACCAATCCAAAATATGTTGAAGTCAAAAATAAATTCTGTAGGTATTTTGATGAGCATTTCAGTAACACCAGATATTTTGATTTCACAAATGATTATCGATTCACAGGTGACGATTTCTATGATTCAAACCATTTGAATGATGAAGGTGCAAAAAAATTCACCTTAATAGTAGATAGCATCATTCAAACAAATATAAAAATATAGTATGAAGAAATTTATTATCGAAATAGTATTCTTTTTCTTCCTGCCACTTAGCATAATTGCAGTGGTGGCAGAATATTCATTACGAAACATACCAAATGATTATGCATACAAAAGCAATTGGCTAAACAACAATAGCAGCAGCGTAGAAGTACTATACTTGGGACCATCCACAATATTTTATGACATCGACCCTACTCTATCCAAACTGAAAGGGTTTAATGCTGCTCATGTATCACAACCAATCGAATATGACCATTTCATTTTCAATAAATACATTGATCAAATGCCTGCACTCAAATACGTTGTAATGGGCATTGACTATTGGTCGCCCCACGGCACAATGAAAGGCACAACCGAATGGTGGAGAATAAAATATTACACCATCCATTATGACAATCCGGATCATGAAAGAAAAGGAAAATATAAATACGAATTGTATTTCCATAATACCGAAACGCTAGGCATAGCAGCAAAAGGTGCACTACGCCTAGTAGGACTAAATAACATATCACACAGAACAGTTAATGAACTTGGTTTTGGAACCAATTACTCTACAGCACATAAGCCTGAAGAGTGGGACAATGGAGTTTCGGAAGGAGAAAGACACAACCTTTTGGCAAAAAACCTAACTAATGGTGAAATACTATATAAGCGAAACATGGAGTTAGTAAAAGATATATGTAACAAAGCTAAAGAAAGAGGAATAAAAATAATCATTCTGGGCTCACCACACTACAAATCGTACAACAATACAATCAATCAAAGTATGATAAAGGAAAGAGCCAAGTTTTGTCAAGCCATTGCCGACCAATATGACAACACTACATTCATAAATCTTTCGGAGACTGACCTCTTTACAGAGGAAGATTACTACGATGCTCTTCACCTAAATGATGTAGGAGCAAAAAAGCTAACAGAAATTCTGGACAGTATTATGATATATGATTTATGATTTAAAACCAATTGCCGATTTCATAATCTCAATTTGATTATGAGGATTATATTTTTCATCAATCACCCGATAGCATCGTTCTGCAATACTATTGCGTGGTGTGTCTATAACAATATCAAACCACTCATGTATCTTTTCGGCTAAAGATACTGAGTTGCCATATTCAAAAAACAAGCCCGTTTCATTCTCAACAATAGCTTCAAACTCTGGTCCCTGCTTCATAAAATTATCGTGAGTAACAACCGGTGTCCCATATGCCAAAGAATGAATAGCCGTAAGCCCAATATTGCCGGGCGAAACACATAAATCTGCATTATATATTAATTCCGACAGAACCGCCTCATCATAACACTCACCATAAAACCAGATATTATAAACATTCCTTTCCACAGCATATTTCCTCAACAACTCTTTGTCGCCACCACCAATCAATACTAGGTTATACTCCTCACCCCGCTCTTGCAATATACTCATTGCATCAATCAACATATCCAATCGTTTAGAACCGGCGAGCCTACCCACAAAAAAGAGAACCTTATTATCATTCCCAAAATGCTCCTTATACACATCAGTCAATGCAGCTTGTTTTCTATTCTCTATTTGAGAATCATAGTCTAGTGAGTTGTATATCACATGTAGCCTATCTTTGTTGAAACCCTTGCCAATTAACAAATCTCTGGCATAATTTCCATACAGAAAAAAACCATCATATAGATAATTAGAAATCCTCTTAATAAAGAAATTGAAACCCGACTCATCACCACGACAACCATGACCCCACAAGTAAACCTTTTTCTTAGTAAGCACGGCCAGCAGCAAAAACAAAAATGTACTGATACAATAGGTCTCACCCGTAATGATATACCTGTCATAACCTTTAAACAAAAGCTTCAACACCCCCCTTTGATAATAAACAGGTCCAAACAGCAGGATATTTTTCACCTCCTCCACTCCATTCTCAAAGCCAGAGTAATCCATCTTCTTCACGCCCTCCTTAATCTTGTCTCCAAAAAAGAAGTCAGCATTCAGCTCCCTATCCATTAATTGATAAATACTCTCCCTATAATGAGGAGCATAATTGAAGATGGCACAAGTTTTCATTTCAGTAGTTTAAAAAAGTCCCAAATCACTATACCACTTGCAACCGACACATTAAGCGAATGCTTGGTGCCAAATTGAGGAATCTCAATACAATTATCACAAATATCAATTACCGACTGCTGCACACCATGCACCTCATGCCCCATCACCACGGCATATTTTCTATCTCGGCTAAGCTCTATCTCATCAAGCAAGATGCTATACTCAGTTTGCTCAATTGCAAACACAACATATCCTTCACTCTTTAGGCTATTAATGGCCGATAGAGTATCCTCATGATAACTCCACTTCACCGAATCCTCAGATCCCAACGCAGTTTTATGAATATCAGCATTAGGAGGAGTAGCAGTTATGCCACACAGCATAATTTCCTCTACAAGAAAAGCATCACTAGTGCGAAAAACAGAACCCACATTATGCAGGCTTCGCACATTATCCAAAACTATAGTCAACGGAATTTTGGGAGTATCCTGAAACACCTCCACACTAATACGATTAAGCTCCTCCACAAGAAGCTTTCTTCTTTTCATCGTCATATATATTTACCTTTTAAAAATAGCCCTTACCACAAACCATGCATGATACAGCAAAGTACTCATCAAACCATAATGCTTCACCATAATATTAAAACGCTCCTTCAATGAAGCCTTTCTATTTTTGGTAGTCAGCCCCTCATTCAAATAGTTGGTTATAATAATATTAGCATTGAAAATATCAGTTGACTTTCTCATCATGCAAATAGCCCAATCAAAATCTGACGAGAAACGATACGAAGTATCATAAGGTTCAAAGAGTCGTTTTCTAACTATAAAAGATTGATGACAAACCAGCATACCCTTCTTAAAGCTCTTATAGTTGAGCCTCTCAGGAGCCCTCAGCCTACGCATATGCAAAAAATTTCCCCCATCATCCACAATAGCCGTTTCGCCATAAATAATATCCGGTTTTAGGTTAAACTCTATATCACTCATAAGCCAACCAACAGTTTCATCAGAATGGAAAGTATCACCGGCATTAAGAAAACACAGATAATCTCCATCAGCCAAAACAGCAGCCTTATTCATTGCATAATAAAGCCCCTTGTCAGGCTCACTCACCCACTTCATTTTTTTATTGGCATGCCTTCTGATTATATCGATAGTTCCATCCGCAGAGTTTCCATCAACAATCACATGCTGAATAAATGGATACGTCTGCTCCTTCACACTGGCAACAGTTCGTTCCAGAGTCTTTTCAGCATTGTATGTTACAGTTATTACAGATAATGTTTTTACGTTTTCCATTATTTCATATAGGCATCTACGTATCTCGATACTATCTTATTTTGAGAATAATTATTGATCACAAACTCACGCGAATCAGACGATATAGTTTCAGAGTCAGACTCATCAAGCACCCACGAGATTCCATTTGCCAAATCTTCCGCATCCCTATATTTAGCCACATATCCAGTAGTTTTATGTTGAATCATCTCAGGGATTCCACCAATATCAAAACCCACACAAGCCGTGCCACACGCCATAGCCTCCATTATGGTATTAGGCAGATTCTCCTGTAGCGAGGGGGTAACAAACAAGTCGGCTACATTATACAAATCCACCATCTTGTCAGTATCCACATATCCCAAATTAAATGAAGAAAAAGGCAGTTTAGAAGAAATTTCCTCCCCTTTACTTCCCGCAATTAAGAAAAGAATATTACTGGAATCACTTTTTGCCAACTTATTTGCCGCATCATACAAAAAGTCAATACCCTTTCGTTTGTCCGACACCTTAGCGGCAGCAAAAAGAACAACCTTTTTATCCTTCGGCAGATTCATCACATTGCGAATTGAAAACTTATTCTTAGGCCTATATATAGTAGTATCTATAGGGTTGGGAATAGACAATAAAGTGTGACCATTGGTAAGAGGGCTTTGTGCTGCCAAATCTCTTAGCCAATCACTGCAAGCCACAAAAGTGATATTGCCTTTTGAGTATATCTTTTGTTTTTTCTCAAAAACTTTGCGCGACAAATCGTTTTTGGAAGGCGACAATAAATAAGGACACATACCACACCCATGCTTGAAGTTTTCACAAGTTCCTGCATGATGACATATACCCGTAAAAGCCCACATATCGTGCATTGTCCACACCACCTTCTTGCCCGACGACAATATCTTGTCCAACTCGCTCAATGAAAGCATACCCTGATTAGTCCAATGGAGATGAATAATATCAGCCTCTTTAAATTCTAAGGTTTTAGTGATTGATACGCCGGTATTGGCAATAGAAACATCAAAAAGGTTTTCACGAGAGAAGTTGTTTTTTGCATAAATAACCCCTCGCTCATTCACAAAATTCCATTTACTACGAAACCCGCCGCCAACCTGAATAACGCTACCGTTATTCGACAATTTATCGAGCACCATCATCTTAGCAGAATGACCGGCACTCACCAAACCCTGCAACAAGCGATAGGCCGCAATTGCAGCCCCGCCCTTCAAATCGGATGTACTAATAATAAGTATCTTCATTTTTGCAAGGAGTATTTAAAAGTTATTCGATTACAACAAAGTCTTCTCAGAAAGCGTATCACGCTGAAATACCGACAGCGATACCTCACTGCCAACGCCCACACCACGCATAGCTAATTTACTGGCCACGGTGTCATACGCCAATTGCGGATAGTTGTTATCACCGCTAAGATGGCACAACCATATATTTTTGAGCTTAGAAGAATAATTCTCAGCCAAAAACTCAGCCGTTTGCCTATTGCTAAGATGCCCCGTGCCATTAGTGATACGTTGTTTCAAATGAATAGGATACCTGCCTGTTGCCAGCATCTCCTCATCATAATTGCTTTCAATCACCAAGTGGTTAGCCTCAAGCATATAATTCTTTATATCGTCAGTGATAGCACCAACATCAGTAGCTATCATCAGCTTTTGATTACCAAACTCAATAAAATAACCAACATTCTCCGTGCTGTCATGCGGAACGGGGAAAGCAGTTATCTTAAGATTTTCTATCATAAACGGCTTGTGCTTCTCTATATATCGTGCCGAGCCGTTAAGTTTATGTTTCACCAGCGGGGTTTGATTTATACCGCGATGCACACCTTTAGTTGCATACACAGGTATATTACTCTTCTCGCCCAAATGTCCCACCGATTTGATATGATCATAATGATCGTGCGTTACAAGCACTGCCCAAATCGAAGAAATATCCACACCATGCCTCGAAAGGCGTTTCTTGAGGATACGCGGACCAATACCCGCATCTATCAATATTCCAAATTTTGAATTTCCCAAATAATAGCAATTACCCGAGCTGCCACTACCAAGACTAAAAAATGTAAACTGTTCTGTTTTAAAAAGTTCGTACTGCATAAGTAATTACAAAGGTACTA
>CAZSKF010000038.1:0-16890 GCA_964607405.1 uncultured Proteiniphilum sp.
CTACCCTATTTATTAAAACAAATAAGCATTTTGATCATCACATTCCTGACTTAGACAAATCAAATGAACTGATTCAACAAACATTTTCTCAAACTCCATTTGAGGATGTGGCTATAGTGCCCGGGTTTATATCTTCTAGTAATGAAGGAAATGACATTACAAATCTTGGAAGAGGTGGGTCCGACTACACAGCTGCCATAATTGCTGCAGCTTTGAATGCATCGATGTTGGAGATATGGACAGACGTGGATGGCTTTATGACAGCCGATCCAAAAATTATTAGCTCTGCCTATGTTATCAATGAACTTTCATTTACTGAAGCTATTGAGCTTTCAAACTTTGGGGCTAAAGTAATTTATCCTCCAACCATTTTTCCTGTTTATCACAAGAATATTCCTATTTATGTGAGAAACACCTTTAAGCAAGACTCTAAAGGTACTCTAATTAAAAACATACTTCCATCTAAGAATGGAAAGATAATAAAGGGTATTTCATCTATTAATGATACTGCTTTAATTACCATTCAGGGATTGGGAATGGTGGGCGTTATTGGTGTTAACAAACGAATATTTTCGACGTTGGCTGATAACGGTATCAGTGTATTTATTGTATCGCAAGCCTCATCCGAAAATAGTACATCTATAGGTATTAGTACTCAAGATGCTGCTTTATCGAAAAAGGTTTTGAGCAAAGAGTTTGCAGAAGAGATTGCTATGGGTAGTATCAACGAGATAATTGTTGATTACGACTTGGCTACTGTAGCTATTGTGGGGCAGAATATGAAAAGTGTTCCGGGTATTGCCGGTCGCTTTTTTGGTGCTCTGGGCAGAAATGGAATTAGCATTGTAGCACTTTCTCAGGGAGCGGGCGAGACTAACATATCATGTGTGATTGCCAAATCGGAACTAAAAAAGGCGCTTAACGTTATTCACGACTCTTTCTTCTTATCTCAATACAAAGTCCTTAATCTGTTTGTGGTGGGTACCGGAACTGTAGGAGGAAAGCTTCTGAACCAGATAAGAAAGCAAAAGGAAACTCTTGAGGAGCAGAATCAGCTAAGAATAAATGTTGTGGGGATTGCTAACGGCAGAAAGGCCCTATTTGACAGGGACGGTATTGAGTTGGATAATTATTATGACAACTTAATGGAAAAAGGAATTAAAAGCTCTCCTGAGATTATTAAGGACGAAATTCTTAAAATGAATATTTTTAACTCGGTGTTTGTTGACTGCACTGCGAGCGATAAGGTTTCCACATTGTATGAGGAGCTGATTTCTAAAAACACTTCGGTTGTTACTGCAAATAAAATTGCCGCTTCATCAGATTATAAACAATATAAAAAGCTTAAGGACTCGGCACGAAAGAGCGGGGTTAAGTTTTTGTTTGAAACAAATGTTGGTGCGGGGCTGCCGATTATCAACACGATGAACTCCCTTATTAATTCTGGAGATAAAATAATCAAACTGGAGGCTGTTCTTTCGGGTACTCTTAATTATATATTCAACACGCTTAGCGAGGATATTCCATTTAGCAAAGCTATAAAGATGGCTGTTGAAGCACAGTTTGCTGAACCTGATCCACGAATTGATTTAAGTGGGTTAGATGTTACCAGGAAACTAGTCATCCTATCACGTGAGGCTGGCGCCAAAGTAGGGCAAGAAGATGTTGTCAAGAACTTATTTGTTCCACAGAAATATTTTGATGGTACATTAGAAGAGTTTTGGGAAACAATATCCGAGATGGACTACTCATTCGAGGAAAGACGCAAACAGCTTGAGAAAGAAGATAAAAAGCTTAGATTTATAGCTACATACAATGAAGGTAGTTGTGAGGTAGGTTTGAGAGAAGTTGAAAAAGGGCACCCCTTCTACGACTTGGAGGGAAGCAACAATATTATAATGATAACTACTGCCAGATACAATGAATATCCAATGATAATCAAAGGATACGGCGCAGGAGCCAGCGTTACAGCTGCGGGAGTTTTTGCTGATATTATTTCTATTGCAAATATAAGGTAGATGTAATCCAATATTTTTATAACCCATTAAATAATCCAACATTATGAAATATATTATTATTCTTGGTGATGGAATGGCTGACAGACCAATTGCTAGTCTAAACAATAAAACCCCACTTCAATTTGCAAATACTCCATATATGGATATGCTAGCAAAAATGGGCCAAAACGGACTCTTAGATACCATACCTGAGGGTATGGACCCGGGGAGTGAAATTGCAAACATGTCAGTATTGGGTTATGATGTTCCAAATGTTTATGAGGGACGAGGAGTATTGGAGGCTGCCAGTATAGGTGTTGACGTATTGCCGGGCGAACTGGCAATGCGTTGCAACTTGGTATGCATCCAGGGTGATATGCTTAAGAATCATTCTGCAGGGCATATATCAACAAAAGAAGCTTCAATATTAATATCGCATCTCAATGAAAAACTTGGTGATGATATATTCAGTTTTCATTCAGGAGTTTCATACAGGCATGTTTTAAAGATGAAAGGTGGGGATAAAAATATATATTGCAGACCACCACATGACATTCCTGAGACGCTGTACAGACAACACCTAGTGAAATCAACAGCAAGTAGTGGAGATAATACAGCCAAGTCACTAAATAATCTTATTTTTAAGTCACAAGAAATTTTAGCGAATCACCCGGTTAATCTTAAGAGAATTAGTGAGGGAAAGGACCCTGCAAATAGCATATGGCCATGGTCACAAGGATATAGACCTAAGATGAAGCACTTAAGCAAGATGTTTCCCATTAAAAATGGAGTTGCAATTTCGGCTGTAGATTTAATAATGGGAATTGCAGTATATGCAGGTTTGGAAGTTGTGACGGTTGATGGGGCTACCGGGCTCTATGATACAAATTACGAAGGGAAAGCCAAAGCTGCTCTAGAAGCATTAAGACATAACGATTTTGTTTTTTTGCACATAGAAGCTAGTGATGAGGCGGGACATGAGGGCGACATACCTCTTAAGATAAAGACTATTGAATATCTTGATTCAAGAATTGTAAAACCAATATGTGAAGATATAAAGAACTGGGATGAGGAGGTAAAGATTGCTATTTTACCAGATCACCCCACTCCCTGTGAATTTAGAACGCATACAAGGGAGCCTATTCCATTTTTGATTTATCATAAAAATATAATTCCTGACAATGTGATGACATATGATGAGCTTGCTGCAAAAGGTGGCGTACATAAATTACTGAGAAAGGATGAGTTTATGAAAACTCTGTTTCAAATGGGCTTGTAGCTCTTTAAGGCAACAGGAATTATTAAAGTGTCTTACCAAACACGCAAATACTATTTGACAATATGAAATATTATAGCACTAACGATAAAAACATAAGAACATCCTTACAACAAGCTGTGGTGAAAGGGCTGGCACCTGACAAGGGTTTATTTATGCCTGAGAGAATTAATAAGCTTCCTGATAGTTTCTTTAACAACATCAAAGAAATGGGGTTGCACGATATTGCAAAAGTAGTTGCAAATTCTTTTTTGGGGGATGATATAGAAGATGGTGAATTGAATCGGATAACTGAAGAAACGCTTAATTTTGAGATTCCGATAGTTGAGGTTGATAAAAATATTTTCGCACTTGAATTATTTCATGGACCCACTTTTGCATTTAAAGATGTAGGTGCAAGATTTATGGCCAGAATGTTGTCACACTTTGCCGACAAGAAACAACAGGGGATAGTAAATGTATTGGTTGCAACCTCTGGAGATACCGGCAGTGCCGTGGCAAATGGTTTTCTAGGCGTTAAAGATATAAACGTATTCGTGTTATATCCATCGGGTAAAGTAAGTGATATACAAGAAGCACAGTTTACAACACTTGGTCAGAATATTATAGCAATAGAGGTTGATGGCACGTTTGATGATTGTCAATCATTGGTTAAATCTGCATTTGCTGATCAAGAACTGAATGAAGCTATAAGTCTTACTTCTGCAAACTCTATTAATGTAGCGCGTTTCTTACCTCAATCTTTCTACTATTTTCATGCTTATGCACAACTTCTGAAAAAAAATATTACAGACGAAATCATTATTTCAGTTCCAAGTGGCAACTTTGGCAATTTAACTGCCGGACTTTTTGCACAACACATGGGATTGCCAATCAAGAGATTTATTGCCGCTAACAATGAGAATGATATTTTCTATGAATATCTAAAAACCGGGAAGTACACGCCACGTCGCTCAGTACTTACAATTGCAAATGCTATGGACGTTGGAGATCCTAGCAATTTCGCAAGGATACTTGATTTATACAACCACTCACACAAAGAGATATCAGAACATATTGAAGCCTACAGATACAGTGATAGCGAGATAAAAGATTGTATTAGAAATGTCTTAAACGACAAAGGATATTTACTAGACCCACATGGAGCTTGCGCATACATGGGTGCAAAAGCAAGCATTAAAGAGGGAGAGACAGCTCTATTTTTAGCAACAGCACATCCGGCAAAGTTTAAAAACATCGTAGAAGAATGTATAGACAGGTCTATTGAAATACCGGATAGGCTAGCCGAATTTACAAAAGGACAAAAACAAACAATCAAAATAAAGGCAAACTACAATTCATTCAGAGAGACTCTGATCAAAGCAATAGCTGAAGAGTGAGATAAGAGCAATAAGAAACATCTTGGATAGGAATAAATCAAAGCATTTAATTTATTCTTTCAGCATCTAAAAAGAGTAAACAGATGTGGTTAAACATTATTTTTGAGTTTTACAGCAGTTATTATCTCTTATTTCACTAGTTTTGTGCTCTGAAACCAAACTCAGTAGGCTTTTCCGAATGAAGCAATTCTTTCTAAATATATTATTAATAATCTCGTCTATAGTTCTTATTCAGTGTTCTTCAATAAAAAAAACACAGATAAATCCACTTACAGATGAGACTGAGCAGATTATATCGACGCCTATCGATAGTGCGACACCGGCTAAAAAGGTTGTAAAGGACAGTACTAATATCCTAGAACCCAAACAGAAAGAGGAAAAGGAGGCAACAGACTCACTTGATGTTACACAGCAACTTACCGATTCACTAACTACGTCAATTTCGGACAGCTTAAAAATTGACTCAATTACCACTGACAGCTTATCACTAAGCACAGACTCTTTTGCTTTGGAAGGTCCAAAGGAAAAGCTGGATGTTGCCGTGCATTATTCTGCACAAGACTCTATTGTCTTTACCAGAGGTAATCTTGGATATCTGTATGGAGATGCTGACGTAAAATATGGCGATTTGCACATCAAGGGTGAATATATTATTGCCGACATGGACAGCAGTCTTATTTCATCAACATTTGGTGTTGACTCTTTGGGAAAAGAGTTTGGTCATCCTGTTTTCACACAAGGCGATAGTGAATATGAGATGAAGCGTGTAAAGTACAACTTTGAGACAGGTAAAGCTTTTATAACGAACGTTATTACACAAGAAGGTGAAGGACATATTGTAGCAAACACAGCAAAGAAAAATGCTGATAATTCATTTTATATGGTCAATGCCAAATATACAACTTGTGATTTGCATGATCATCCACACTTTTATATCAATCTATCCAAAGCTAAAGTGAGACCGGGAAAGGATGTTGTCACTGGACCTGCATGGTTAGTGGTGGCTGACGTACCTTTGTTTCCGGTGGTTTTGCCTTTTGCATTCTTTCCTTTCACTCAGTCATATTCTTCAGGAATCATTATGCCATCATATGGCGACGAGATGGAGAGAGGTTTCTATCTTCACAACGGGGGATATTATTTTGCAATCAACGACTACGTTGACCTTGCCCTTACAGGGGAAATATATACTAAAGGATCGTGGGGACTTAATGCACGCTCTACTTATCGCAAAAGATACAAATATACGGGCAACTTTAACGCAAGCTATCTGAACACAGTGATTGGAGATAAGTCTCTTAAGGATTTAAATATACCGGGGGCGTATTCTGAGTCTAAAGACTTTAAGATTAACTGGACTCACTCGCAAGACCCTAAGGCAAATATGTATAGAACACTATCGGCCAGTGTAAACTTTTCTACAAGTAAAGCGAATTTTAATGACTTAAACAGTCTTTACAGACCTGAATCATCTCACAACACTAAGAGCTCGAGTGTGAACCTGACACAACGATTCCCTGACTCTCCATGGAGTTTGTCGGCATCTATGAATATCAACCAGGTATCTAAAGACTCTACTATTTCTGCTACTCTACCAAACTTATCTATTACAATGAGTAGGATTTATCCTCTGAAACGCAAAAATGCAGTAGGTGCAGAAAAATGGTATGAAAAGATTTCTATGAGTTATACGGGAGAATTTAGAAATTCGATTTACACAAAAGAAAACAGGTTTTTTAATTCTAACCTGATAAAGGATTGGCAAAACGGAATGAAGCATTATATTCCAATTAGCACTACCTTCTCTTTGTTCAATGCCATTCAAATTACTCCATCTTTCACATATACTGAAAGATGGTACACCGGTGCAATAAAAGAGGCATGGGACCCTATGGCGAATAGGCATGTGGTGGTTGACACAATAAATGGCTTTAACCGAGTGTATGACTATAGTACAGCTATAAGTGCGGAAACAAAACTATATGGAATGTACAAACCATGGCAAATGTTTGGAGATAAAGTACAAGCTATAAGACACGTGTTCTCTCCAAGCATCAGCTTTAGCTACAAACCTGACTTTGGTGATCCAAGATATGGTTTTTATGAAACATACAGCTATAGAAACGAATATGGTGATGATGTGGAATATACATATTCTCCATATTCAAAGATGATGTTTGGAACTACATCAAAAGGAAAAAGTGGAAGTATTAACTTCTCTTTCAAGAATAACGTAGAGATGAAGGTCAGAAGCGAGAGCGACTCTACAGGGTATAAAAAGATAAGCCTTATTGACGACCTGGGTATCAATTTTAGCAACAACCTGATGGCCGACTCGATGAAATGGAGTATGATTACCACAAATCTGAGGCTTAAATTTTCAAAATCATATACGCTTAATCTAAACGCCACATGGGATCCATACTTGTATGAACTGGATAAAAATGATCAGCCGGTGGCAGTTGACAAGCTAAGAATTTTGAATGGTAAAGGGTTTGGAAAATTACAAAGCACCGGTACCTCTTTCTCTTACTCAATTAATCAGAGTACTTTCAAAAATCTATTTGCAAAAAAAGAGGGCTCTGATGGTAACAAAGGTTCAGACAACGAAAATACACCTCCGGTAGATGATGGCACGATGGGCAGGAATCCTAATGAGTCATCATCAGGACGAAGGGGCAGTGTTTTTGACACCGGAGATAATGCTTATGGTGAATTTGATGAAGATGGATACCTAAAGAATGAGATTCAATGGAACTTGTCATTCAACTACTCGGTAAGATATTCTTATGACAGGAATAATTTCAATAGACATAAAATGGAATACCCCGGATTGTTAACTCACAGTCTTGGCTTGAGTGGATCATTGCAACCAACAAAAAACTGGAACCTAAATTTTAATACTGATTATAACTTTGACCTGAATAAGTTCACTAGTATAAACATGTCGCTTACTCGCAATCTTCACTGCTGGAGCATGTCGGCCAGCTTTATCCCTATTGGACCATACAAGTCCTACAACTTCGTGATTCGTGCTGATGCATCTCTGTTGCAAGACTTGAAGTACGAACAACGAAACTCACCCTACGACAGAACCAGCAACTGGTATTAAAAGCTAAGGGCAAATTATTTGCCCCACAGCTTATCCATCAATTCCTGCATTCTTTGCTCTGAAGCATTAGGCTGAGATTGCCAATATTTACTACCCTTCAATTCATTGGGTTGGAACTCTTGCTTTACAAAATTATTGTCATAGTCGTGTGAGTATTTATACTCTTTTCCATAATTTAGCTCCTTCATAAGACTTGTAGGAGCATTTCGCAAATGAAGCGGAACAGGAAGATTGCCTGTTTCATTAACCTTGGCAATTGCTTTATCAATAGCAAGGTATGCCGAGTTGCTCTTGGGCGACGTTGCAAGATAGATTGTGGTCTGTGCTAAAACAATTCTACCTTCGGGCCATCCAATCTTCTGAAGTGAGTCAAAGCATGCATTTGCCAAAAGCAATGCGTTAGGATTTGCAAGACCAATATCCTCAGCTGCCGAAATAACCAGCCTGCGGGCTATAAACTTTGGATCCTCACCCCCTGCCACCATTCGGGCAAGCCAGTATATAGCTGCATCGGGATCACTGCCACGTATTGATTTTATGAAGGCAGATATTATATCATAATGCATCTCTCCTCCTTTATCATATGCGGCGGGGTTTTCCTGCAGTCTTTCGGTTACATCCTTATCTGTGATTATTATCTCATCGTCATCCTCGTGGGCTGTTACAATTAGGTCTAAAATATTGAGAAGCTTGCGAGCATCACCTCCTGAGAATCTAAATAAAGCATCAGTCTCTTCCACCTTAATATTTTTCTCCTTAAGAAGGTGATCTTCCTGAAGGGCCCTGTTCATTAAACTCAATAGGTCTTCCTTACTCATTTCTTTTAACACATACACCTGACAGCGCGATAACAACGGGCGTATTACTTCGAAAGATGGATTCTCGGTAGTGGCACCTATCAAGGTTACAGTTCCGGTTTCAACAGCATGAAGCAGTGAATCTTGTTGGGATTTACTGAACCTATGAACCTCATCAATAAATAAAATTGGTGCTGAGTTGCTAAAGAACTGACTACTCTTAGCTTTCCCTATTACCTCACGCACATCCTTCACGCCTGAATTGACTGCACTAAGCTTAAAAAACGGCGTATCAATAGTGTTTGCTATAATATTAGCCAGTGTTGTTTTGCCTACTCCGGGTGGTCCCCACAATATTATAGAGGGAATTCTTCCCGAATCAATCATGCGGCGCAAGACTGCACCTTTGCCAACCAAATGTTGTTGCCCAATATATTCATCTAAACTTTGTGGTCGTAATCTTTCTGCTAATGGAGTACTCATATTTACCTCTTTTATTTAATACAAATGTAGTGAAAATGAATATATAACAAAACATCATATTTGCAACGAAGCAAAACACAAGGCATTAATATAATAAAGCGTAGCATATACACGACACAAACAATCATGTATATGTTTTGTTATAAATAAACAATTTGAATAACTTTGAAGAAAATAATATTATTAAGAAAATATTTTACCACAGAAAAGGTTTATCTTATGAAGAAAAAAGTATTTAAAAGCATAAGTACAAGGCATGCCATACTATACATTTTAGTATTAGCAATCAGCCTGACTAGATGCAACAAAGAGTTGACTATTAATCCAAATGAGCAAATTCCTGTTTCATTTTCAGCTCTCAAGTTTGAAGGAAGTATAGCTCGAATCACAAGCAACGACTGGGAAAATGGTGACGAAATAGGTGTATATGCACACAAAGATGGTACAGAGCTGAATGAAGGCGCAATAATTAGCAACTATGCCAACTATGCATATATAACATCAGGAAATGGTCGCTTCCATTCTAAGAATAATGATATGTATTATCCTGAGGATAAATCACCTATGGATTTCGTAGCATATTATCCTTATTCTGATAAGGTTACAAATCTTATTGTGCCAATAGATGTGAAGGATCAAAAAGAGGTTTTGTATAGCAACAACCTAAAGGGGCTAACACAACCTGCAAAAGGTGAGATTGCGAGTCACACCTTTAATTTTAATCGTGTATTGTCAAATTTAATTTTGAACATTTCATCTACTACTACGGGGGCATCTCTTGAGGGGCTGACGGTTACTATAGATGGTGCAGCAACCAAAGGTTCCTTGTCTTTATCAGATGCTGCTTTATCAATTGACAAATCATCAGTTGAAAGTTTTGATATTTCAACTACAGGCAGCTTGTCAAACAAAGTTTTATCCGCTTTCCTTCTTCCTACTGATGAGGCAGAGGAAATAAAGTTGACCTTTAAGATCGGCTCTCAAAAGCTGTATACATGGAAAGTGCCTCACAAACTAGAAAGGGGTAAAAAATATAGCTACAATATTAAATTGGATCGTACTGAAACTGAAGTAGAAGAGATAGGTGGTTATATGGAAATACCAGTTTATACAAATGGCACCACAGCACCCAACTCGATACAAGCACTTCATATGGTGACTAGCAAAACTTGGCTAAATGATAGTTTCACATATGGTGATGAGCCAATCAGAAACTACACTGCACTTTTTGATACAGAAAATAGAGTTCCCTACTGGGTAGCTTTTCCGCTTCACCCTATATATATGAAATCGGGCAACAGAACAGATGATTGGGCATATGACCCAAAAATTCCGGAGGAGTTTCAACCAAATCTTTCAAGCGGATGGAAAACAAGCGGCTTGGATAGAGGTCACCTAATGGCTAGTGCTGACAGAAGTGCAACACGCGCATTGAATAGCACAACATTCTACTACAGCAATATGACACCGCAAAACAGCACTTTCAATCAAGGCAACTGGGAAGTACTTGAATCTAAAGTGAGAACATGGAGTCATGACACAGAAAAATATGATACTCTATATGTAGTAACAGGAGTAGTTCTTCCCAAGGTTCCCGCACAATTTGAATACGCTTTGGATGTTGATGGAAACCAGTCTGTAATACCTGAGTATTTCTATAAGGCACTATTGAGGAAAGACAAGAAAACAGATAAGTTTTCTTCAATTGCATTTTATATGGAGAATGACAACTCTAAGGTTCATTACAGAGACAGAATCATTTCTGTATCTGAGCTTGAAGAGAAAACGGGCTTTACCTTCTTTCCCACTCTGCCCGCAGCTGAATCAAATGAAATAAAAAGTAATTCCAGCTTATCACCACACTGGAATTAGAAAATATATAAACTATTAAAATTAATTACAATGAGGAAACTATTAAATTTCACCATGCTTCTTGGGCTCATGATAATTGCATCATGTTCGTCTGAGGATGATTTGAGAGATAACCCGCTTTATCTTTCGGGACAAGTAAAGTTCCAATCAACTATTGGGGCTGAAGTTTCTACACGCGTTACCGGAACCAATTGGGACAAAGGGGATGCAATCGGAGTATATGCATTAAATGCAGATAAGGAAATACCTGGTGGCATATATGGTAAGGAAAATGCAAGATTCACTACTCCTGATGCAGGAGAATCTGCACAATTTACTGCTGCTTCTGCAGAAGATCAGATTGCCTATCCAAAAGATGGATCTAAATTAGATTTCGTGGCATATTATCCATATGCAGCACAGGTAGTTGACTACAAACTTCCTATAGATGTATCTGTTCAGACAAATTCGACAGCAATCGACTATCTGTATGCAAATAATGTGAAAGGAAAGAGTATTGCAGATCAAAGTGCATATCTAAACTTCAAGCATCAGCTTTCGCAACTAATCATCAACGTAAGCCTTGCAGGTTTCGATAGCAACACCGGCTTATCGGCAACTATCAAAGGCCTTAAGGTGGATGGTAGTCTTAATCTGAAAGACGGAACTGTGGAAGCAGGACCAACTGACGGTGACATCATTCCACTGTTTAATTCTTCTAAAACAGTGGCAACAGCAATTTTGGTTCCAAATCAAAATCTTCAAAATGCTACAGTTGAGTTTTTACTTAACGGCGTTACTTTCAAATGGACTCCTGAATCGCAAGTAATTGAAACAGGAAAAAAATACAGCTATAATATTAAGTTGACACATGATGGTGTAGTTCTTGTTAACCCTGGTGCTACAATCACTGATTGGGAAGATGGATACATCGGAACTGATGATATAATTCTTCAACCTGATGGTGAGGATGGTGAAGAGCCTATCACACCTGAAAGCGATTTGTTATTCCCGGGTTCTGACTTTGAAGATTGGGATGCATTTTTGGGTGGACTAACTTCTCACGGACTTAAAGCTGGTTACACAAGCCAAAGTGATAATGGTCGCAATAGTTCAAAAGCACTATATCTAAACGGAACACCAACAGGCAATGATTTTGTATTTACAGCAACCGTTCCTGAAGGATTCAACCCAACGGGCAAAGATGCTATTGTGTTTTGGATTAAAGGTACATCTGCAAAGTCACTTTCACTTAATGTCTATAAAGGAGGCACAAGTTATCAAGCTTTCAATTTAGGAGATTATAATATAGAGGGTGTTGTTACTCCTGCAGCTAACAACCAATACATTGGCACAATCGACACCGGTGGTGACTGGATGAAAGTTGTAGTTGATATTAGTTCTATAAATTTGGCTACAACAGTAGGTGAAAGCCTATTTGCAATAAAAGTTGGCAAAGATGCGGCTTACGACCTACTAATAGACGATATAACTATTGAAGGAGAATCTGGTGGAGAGGTTGAGAAAACTCTGAAAGCAGACAAAGCAAGTCTTTCTCTAGGCGCTGATGATAATCTTTCAGGAACTATCAATATTACATCTACCGAGGCATGGACAGCCACAAGCAGCGCTGCATGGCTAACAGCATCTCCTGCAAGTGCCACAGGCAACAAAGCTGTTGTTCTTACAGCTCAAAAAAATGAAGCTGAGTCACTGCGCACAGCTACTGTTACTTTCAAAGCTGAAGGTTTAGCTGATGTAGTTGTGAATGTTACTCAGGCTGCTGCCGAGACAGTAGAGCCACCGGTTGAGGAAGGGAACTTGCTATTCCCTGGAGCGGATTTTAATAACTGGACCACATTTACAGGATCTCTTAATTCATTTGGAGTTACTTTCGGTAAAGAAAGTGCAACTGGTGGAAGAGATGGTTCAGGTGCAATGCTATTTGAAGGGCAGCACGGCTCTAATGCTTATGTATTCACAGTTAAAGTGCCTGAAGGATTCTCAGCTGCAGGTAAAACTAAGATCAATTTCTGGGTTAAAGGCACAGCTGTTAAATCTTTGTCAATGAATGTATATATCAACCATGTTGAGAAGCCTCAAATGGGGGAAGATTACATGTGCTATAATATGGATGAACATAATCCTTACAACTCACACAAAGTATTATCTCCAACTAATGCTAACAGCTATGCAAAAGGAGGTATAAACACTAATGGAGAATGGATTCAAGTATCACTTGACATAAGCACTTTAGCAAATCAAATAAACTCAACTGCAGGGCAAGACTTATTTGCATTGAAAGTGGGAAGCAAAGCAGACTACGACCTATTAATCGACGACATAACAATCGAATAAGCCCTTTACATTAAACTGTCTAATCAAGGTCAGGGCAACAGCCCCGACCTTGATTTACACAAAATATAAACAATTATTATTACTATATGAAGCAAAAACTATGGCTTTGGATTTTCTGCCTGCTAATTGCACCTAGCATATTTGCACAAGAGAATGTGAGCTTGAAAGGTAGGATTGTCAATGAAATGACAAGCAAGCCGGTTCAGGATGCAACAGTCAGACTACTCCATAACGGAACTTCAGGAAGAACAGACTTGGAAGGGTATTTCTCGTTTGAGAACCTAAAAGGATCAACAGATTATCTAATCATTAGTGGTCCGTCAATCATAACAAAAGAAGTGCCCATAAACTTATCTAATGGTTTAAACATTGATCTGGATGACATCAAAGTAACACAACAAAGCAGACAGGATATATCTCTGGTGATGAGTATCGACGAATCACTTATTGATATAGACGGTGAGGAGGGATTGTCGCAAGACATTAGCTCTATGGTTATTTTCTCTAACGACGTTTTCCTGAAAAATGCGGGTTATCAATTTTCACAATTCAACTACAGAACTCGTGGATATGAGAGTCGCTTTGAAGATAGGTTTATAAACGGAGTTAGATTTAACGACCAAATAAGAGGTGTCTTCAATTATGCATCTATTGGTGCTCTTAATGATATGACACGAAATGGTGACGCTGCCAATTTTTACAATCCGTCAGCTTTCTCGTTTGGAACTATTAGTGGTTCAGAGAACATTAATATGAGAGCAGGTAGCTATGCACAAGGCGGAAAGGCTACAATGTCGATAACCAACCGTAATTATTACAGCCGATTGATGGGCACATACTCATCTGGCCTTAGAGATGACGGCTGGGCTTTTACAGCTTCGGTAGGTGGCAGATATTCACACGAAGGACATATTGAAGGTGTATTCTACAGAAATATTTCATATGCATTGGGAGTAGAGAAAAGATGGGATGAGGGCAGACACAGTCTTTCATTCATTACATTTGGATCACCAGTTGAACGTGGTCAGCAAGGCTCTTCTTATCAAGAAGTATATGACCTGACAGGAAACAACCTATACAATCCAAACTGGGGTTATCAAAACGGAAAGAAAAGAAACTCGAAGGTGGTTAAAGCTATCGACCCTACAGCTATCATTTCGCATGTTTGGGAGATTAATGAAAATACTAACCTCACAACTGGTTTTGGAACACACTATAGCCGCTACGGAGCAAGTGCATTAAACTGGTATAACGGTCCCGACCCACGTCCGGATTATTACAGATATCTACCTTCATACAATAATGCCAACGATCTTACATATGAATATTATAAATATCTGTGGGAAGATACAAAGAGCAAGGACAGAATATCCCAACTAGATTGGGATAAGATGTGGGAAGCAAACCATATCAATAATTTAGAAGGAAATGGATCGGCCATATATATGATTGAAGAGCGCAGAAGCGACCTTTTTGAATTGGCTTTAAACAGCACCCTCAATACAAAACTTAACGAGAATACTAAGTTTACTGCAGGGATTGGAGCTAAGAAATCATTATCAATGCAGTTCAAAACTGTTGACGACCTACTGGGTGCATACTACTTAGTGGATGTTGATAAGTTTGCCGAACGTGACTTCCCGGGAGATCAGCAAACAATACAAAACGACCTTAGACGTCCTAATAGAATTGTAAACGAAGGTGATGTTTTTGGATATGACTTCAGATACAGAGTAAACAGCGTTGATGCATGGTTTCAAACAGAACACAGCAATCGTTTTTGGGATGTTTATTATGGTGCCAAATTGAAATATACAGGTTTCCAACGCGAAGGTAAGATGCGCAACGGAAGATACCCAATAGATTCGTATGGAAGAGGCACACGCCATGATTTCTTTGACTATGGAGGTAAAGTTGGCGCAACCTACAAATTTACAGGCCGTCACTTCTTATCTGCCAATATGACCTATCAGACAGTAGCACCATTGGTTGACAAGGCCTATATATCTCCACGTATCACAGATAGATCAGCCGAGAACCTAAAAAGCATGAAGGTTTTCTCAACTGATATCAACTACACATTCTCTTTCCCATCTATTTCGGGTAGAGTTAGTGTATTCAACACCAAGTTCTACGACGACTTAATGAGAGTGAGTTATTATCATGACTCGGAAAGAACATTTGTGAATCACTTACTATCAGGAGTAGAGAAAACTCATCGCGGTGTAGAAGTAGGTATCAACTATAGATTGGATCAGAGCTGGAACTTCGACCTAATTGGAACAATTGCTGATTATGTATATGACAACAATCCTGACGGAACTATCAGCTACGAGAATGCCAAAAAGGACAATATGACCGAAAAGGTCTATATGAAGAATGCACGCATAGGCGGTACACCACAATCACTTGGAACATTCGGGATAAACTACTTCTACAGATATTGGTTCCTTAATATGAACATCAATGCCTTTGGGCGCAACTACATTGAGATTGCTCCATTGCGCAGACTTGCTTCAAACTACGTAGGCATCACTCCTCCCGGAACTGAAGATTTTGATGAAGATCTATATGGTGCTTATGAGAAGCTAACAAGTCAGGAACGCTTTGCAGGTGGATACACTATTGATATAGGTATTGGCAAAATATGGTTCCTGGGCGATGGCAAATCAATAAATTTCAACCTTTCTGTAAACAATATTTTAAATAACGAAAAAGTAAGAACAGGCGGATATGAACAAGGAAGAATCAACCTTGAATACCCTGACCGTTTTGCATCAAAGTATTTTTACATGCAAGGAGTTAATGCATTCTTCAATGCGAGTTACCGTTTCTAAAAAAATAATTAAAATATGAAGACTTATAAATTTTTATTTCTATCAGTTCTAATGTTGGGATTACTCTTCTCGTGCTCTAAAGAGTATGAAAGACCACCACTTACAGAACCCACATATGATGGTCCCGAAGCAAATATAACAATCAAGGAACTAAAAGATCAATACAAAGATATCAACGACCCAACGCTTGTGGATGTTGACTACACTCTAAAAGCAGTTGTAATTGGCAATGATGTCTCTGGTAATATATTTAAGCAACTATACGTACAAGATGAGACCGGAGGTATAAACCTGGGTGTTGATCAAAACTCTGTTTATACAGAATATAGAGTTGGACAAGAAGTATATATCAATCTCAAAGGACTGTATATGGTGAAATATGGTGGTCAGCTACAAATTGGGTATGACAAAACACAAGCTAATCGTATTCAATGGGAGGTATTCCAGTTTTATGTTCACAAAGACGGATGGTCAAGTGCAGAAAAAGTATCACCTAAGACTATTTCTCTAGGTTCATTAAATGACGACATGGTTAATACATTGGTACAGCTTGACAATGTTTACTTTACAGATGGTGGCAAACTTCCATTTGCAGAGCCAGACCTAACCGTAAACCGCACACTAAAAGATGGCAATGGCAGAACTATTATTGTAAGAAATAGCGGGTATGCCAACTTTGCAGCCGACATCCTTCCTAAAGGTGGAGGTACCGTGGTAGGTATTCTATCAAAATTCAACAGCGACTGGCAGCTATATCTAAGAACTGCTGACGATTGCCAAGACTTTGGTCAGGAAATACC
>CAZSKF010000039.1:0-16842 GCA_964607405.1 uncultured Proteiniphilum sp.
AATGTAAGAGCATCAATAACTCTAAGTGCCTCATCAACACTTCTGCCAAGTGGCATATCATTTACTACCTGATGACGAACAATTCCTTCTTTATCTATTAAGAACAATCCTCTGTATGCTTGAGGATTACCATTAAATATCAATGTACCCTCTTCGTTGTAATCATATTCTCCTGCCAACACATCATAATCCATTGAAATAGTCATAGCCTGATCAGCTACAAGCGGATATGTTACACCCTGAATACCACCATCATTTTGAGGAGTATTTAACCATTTCCAGTGTGAGAATGCAGAGTCTGTTGAACAAGCAACAACTACGGTGTCTCTTTCTTCAAACTCTTTTATCTTATCCTGAAAAGCAATTAATTCCGTTGGACATACAAATGTAAAATCTGCTGGGTAGAAAAAGAATACAACATATTTTTTACCCAAGTATTGTTGAAGAGAGAAGTTATCTGCTATTTCGTTACCATTTAAAACTACCGATGCATTAAACACAGGTGCTTTTTTACCTACTAATACTGACATAATTTTGTTTGAATTTTATTTGTTATAAAAATTGACATTGCAAATATAACGCCCTAGAACATATATGTATAATTATTTGACTTCAATATAAGATTGATTTTTTCTATATATATTAATAGCAGCAACCTTAAAACATACGAATAACAGTTTTTTAACACGACTATAGCATCACATTCAATTAAAATAATTACTTTTGCATGCAATAAAATTTTTAAAACATTTCACCTATGTCATTTATTGCAAACAGAATCACAATGGAAGGTTTAACATTTGATGATCTTCTATTAGTCCCAGGGTATTCCGAGGTTCTTCCCCGCGATGTGGATCTCTCCACAAATTTCACACGTAACATCAAACTTAATATTCCAATGGTATCGGCAGCAATGGACACTGTTACCGAGACTACTATGGCTATTGCAGTTGCTCGTGAGGGCGGAATTGGTGTTATACACAAAAACATGTCAATTGAAGAACAGGCAAAACAAGTTCAGATAGTAAAACGATCTGAAAATGGAATGATTGTAAATCCGATAAGCATTCAGCCAAAGAAAACTGTGTCTGATGCTTTGGCTATGATGGCAGAATATAAAATTGGTGGTATTCCTGTTGTACTAGAAGACAACACCCTTGTAGGTATTGTAACAAATAGAGACTTGCGCTTTGAAAAAAACATGAACAAGGCTATCGAAGAGATTATGACCAAAGATAACCTTATCACAACAAGTCAAGAATCTACCGATTTGGACGCAGCTTCAGAAATCTTACAAGAGCACAAAATAGAAAAACTACCTGTTGTAGATGAGAATTATAAACTGGTAGGTCTTATTACTTATAAAGACATTACTAAAGCAAAGGATAAACCCTATGCTGCAAAAGATGAACAGGGACGTTTGCGTGTTGCTGCTGCTATTGGAGTAACAGGCGACTCAATAGAAAGAGCTACAGCTCTTGTTGAAGCAGGAGTAGATGCATTAATCATTGACACTGCTCACGGACACTCTAAAGGAGTGGCAGAAATGCTCAAAAAAATCAAAAGTATATTTCCTCAAATAGATATAGTTGTTGGTAACATAGCAACCGGCGAGGCAGCCAAGTTTCTTGTTGAAGCTGGTGCTGATGCAGTAAAAGTAGGTATAGGTCCGGGATCTATTTGTACAACACGCGTTATTGCCGGAGTTGGTGTACCTCAAATATCAGCCATTTATGATGTTTATGAAGCACTAAAAGGAACGGGCGTTCCAATTATTGCTGATGGTGGATTACGTTACTCAGGAGATATAGTGAAAGCTCTAGCAGCAGGTGGCTCTTCAGTTATGATGGGCTCACTACTTGCAGGAACAGAGGAATCTCCCGGTGAAACCATTATATATAATGGCAGAAAGTTTAAAACATATAGAGGTATGGGATCACTTTCGGCCATGGAAAAAGGTTCAAAAGACAGATATTTCCAAGATGTGGAAGATGATATCAAAAAGCTTGTACCTGAAGGTATCGAGGCAAGAGTACCCTACAAAGGAACACTACAAGAGGTGGTATATCAAATGGTAGGTGGTTTGCGTGCAGGGATGGGATATTGTGGTGCTCCACGTATCGAAGATTTGCACAATGCTAAATTCACACGTATCACTGCAGCAGGATTTGTAGAAAATCACCCACACGGTGTAATGATTACTCGTGAAGCTCCTAACTACAGCAGAGATAAAGGATAATAATACATAGTAATATATATTTGAGGCTGTCGCAAGTTATACTTTTCGACAGCCTCTCTTTTTTTATACAAACAGACTCAATTAAATATTTATTGATACTCCGGCATAATATAATGCACCATAAAGCGGAGCATAAATAAACGCTGCGTCATCAAGATATTTCTCATCTTGTATGTAACTAAATATATTTTTAGCCCCTGCATATACATTAAATATTCCCAACTGTTTAGAAGCTCTGGCATTAAAAGTCATATATGGTTTTGTCTCCTTAATTTTTGAGTTTCCTTCAGTTTCACTTATATAATCAATATACATTTTACCCTGATAAATTCCGTTAATCATAAATGTCCATGTACTTGGATTGTATTCAAGCTTAACACTACCGGTAGTAACAGGAAAGCGTGGTATATATTGGCTTACATCGGCATAATCGGTATCTATCCAATCAGCTCTCTTGTTATTATATTTACCACTATTTATAGTATAATCTACTCCAAAGTTCAAATCCTTTATAGGGTTTACTAAAAATGAAAGCTCAATTCCTTTAACCACTGCATCATCAATATTTTCCCATTGATATGTGTATCCCAGTTTCTTTACTTCATCATCAGCATCAGCAAAGTCAATTTTATTTTTCAGTTTAGTGTAAAACAAATTAGCTTTTAATTGATAATGATCTCCATAATAGTCGGCGGAGAAATTAAAACTATGTGATGTTTCTGCTTCCAAGTCTGACGATTTCCATACTCGTGGCGAACCACTACATAGGTGCAAGTCTTCCGAAAATCCATATGGTGCTCTAAAACCAGTTCCTACGTTAGCACGAAGAGTCAAAGGTAATTCTAATTGATATTTCAAAGCCAAACGAGGATTTATGCTTGTTTCGCTAAATTTTGTTTTAGGAAAATCATTATCAAAAATAGTTTTATCAGAAGAATACTCTTCTCCTGAGGAGTGGTGGTCAATGCGAACACCGGGCACAACAGTAAAAGACTCGGTCATATTCCATTCATCTTGAATAAATGCGCCGAATTCGCGTGCATATTTATGTGCAATTGATTTATAAACTTCTCCATAATACTGACTGGCATTATCAACCACTGTGTACATACCTGTTTCATTCAATTTGGTATTGTATTGCTGTACACCAAATATTATATTATGATTACCCACTCTTGAAGTTAAATTTAATGTGTTGACCCATGAGTTTTCTTTGGCAATATATGGTCTGACGTCGAAAATACTTGGAGCTTCTCCATTATGAGTATTCATGTAATCATTTATAAAAGCATCATTTGTAGCCTCTCTATTGTGATTAATAAAGCTGCTATTAAACTGCATCTCTAGATATTTACCTAAAGGCTTGGTATAACTCAGTTCCGATTCATAACGGTTGGTTGTGATACTTTCGGTACCGTCAGTAAAAGGGTTTTTATAATAATCGTCTGTGATAATTCCACCTTCACGTTTTTCATTTATTCCTTTTCCTCTCAACACTATTTTATCATCACTAAAAAAAGGTTTATCAACATAAAGACCAAACCCCATATTATGTAACTTAGATTCCACACGATCAGAAATTCCATCCTTTTTCTTCACCTCTGTTCTACTTGACCCCTCGGATGTTTCATCTATTACATCATGATCTACTTTTTGTGCATATATGCTTAATCCGATATTCCCTTTCTCGTTTCTCATAGATGAGGAAATATTATATGCATTAGTACCATAATTACCAAATTGAATATCTGCATAAATTGTTGGCTTTTTTGATGGTTCACGAGTTATTATATTTATTGCACCCGCCACAGCGCTACTTCCATAAAGTGCAGATCCTGCTCCTTTAATTATCTCTATGCGTTCCACATCACCGGTTCCTATCTGCTCTAAACCATATACGCTAGCCAATCCTGAATATACAGGCTGACCATTAATCTGAACTTGTGTATGCTCTGCTCCAAGCCCCTGCATTCTTACCATCGAAAAATTACAAAATTGACATTGACTCTCAACTCTGATACCGGGAATAGCTTCCAATGCTTCAAATATATTCTGTGCATTTTTATTTCTTAATGACTGAGATGTGACCACCTCTGTTCGAATAGGAACATTTTTAATAAAATGCTGAGATTTGGTTCCAGTAACCACTACCTGCTCCAAATTGAACACATCTTCCTCCAATTCAAAAAGCAAGTCAAAACTTTTGCCTCGTTTAATATCCACATTTATCTCCAAAGTTTTGTATCCGATAAAATTGGCGACTATGGTTTGCTTTCCATTGGGGATGTCATGCAAAACAAATGAACCATCAGACTGAGTGATAGTTCCCAGTGTAGTTCCTTTTACAGAAACGTTTACAAACTCCATACTCTCACCTCCCCTTTTTTCCAACACTTTTCCTAGAATACTATTCTCTTTGGGGGCGGCAGTAGCAAAAAAACATAGCATGAATAAAAACACACTAGCTATTAAAAACTTATTGTTCATATTTTATTTGTATTTTAAATTATGATTTCTGCTGAAACTAAATGCTTTATAAGATCGAACAAAGTAAGATGAATAAGTAAAGCTAAACAATACCGCAAAACAGCTATTTAGTGATAACAATATTGACCTAAATGATGATATAAAAGAGAATTAAAGAAAACATTGGCAATGGTAAAAACATAACAATCTCTTCAACTAGTTAATACTAAGAGCTTCAAATTATCAGTTACTCAATAATTTCAATTGACAATTCTTATTTTTTTACTACCTTTGCAATCAATTTTTTGAAGAGTATAAATATATTGACAATGAGCAAAATATTCACAGAATACAGCCAATTAAACCTATCTGAAGTCAACAAGGAAATGTTGAAGAGATGGGATGAGCATGATTTGTTTAACAAGAGTTTGGAGGTGCGCAAAGGGCATCCCGAGTTTGTATTTTATGAAGGTCCACCTTCTGCAAACGGAATGCCAGGTATTCACCACGTTATAGCACGCTCTATTAAAGATATTTTTTGTCGCTACAAAACAATGAAAGGCTTCCTCGTTAACCGAAAAGCGGGATGGGATACACACGGACTTCCCGTTGAGCTTGGTGTGGAAAAATCATTGGGTATTACAAAAGAAGATATTGGCAAAAAGATAAGTGTTGAAGAGTATAACAACGCTTGCCGCAAAGAGGTAATGAAATATACCAAAGAGTGGGAAGAGCTAACTCGCATCATGGGATATTGGGTGGATATGAACGATCCATATATCACATATGACAACAGATATATTGAAACTCTTTGGTACTTGCTAAAAGAGATTTACAACAAGGGACACTTATATAAAGGATATACAATACAGCCATACTCTCCGGCTGCCGGAACAGGACTTAGTACTCACGAACTAAACCAGCCAGGATGTTATCGAGATGTAAGAGACACTACTTGTGTAGCTCAATTTAAAATAAAGAATCCACTTCAGGAGTGGTCTGAGTTTGGAGAACCATTCTTCTTGGCATGGACTACTACCCCTTGGACTCTACCTTCCAATATGTTATTGGCAGTTGGTCCAAACGTGGAATACTCGGCTGTAAAAACATATAATCAATACACAGGCAAACCAATGACTGTGATATTGGCCAAGAATTTACTGTCATCATTCTTCTCAGATAAGAATTCAGATATATCATTAGAAGATTATAAAGAAGGAGACAAGAAGATTCCATTTCAGGTATTAGATAAAACATGGAAGGGATCTGAGCTTTCAGGTATTGAGTATGAGCAATTATTCCCCTGGTTCAAAGTTGGCGAGGAAGCTCATAAAGTTGTGACAGGAGATTTTGTTACAACTGAAGATGGTACAGGTATTGTTCACATAGCACCCACTTTTGGTGCAGATGACTCCAAGGTAGGAAAAGAGAATGGTGTTCCCGGCTTAACTCTTATAGACAAAGATGGCAATATAAGACCAATGGTTGATATGACCGGAAAGTTTTTCAGAATAGAAGACATAGATGCAGAGTTTGTTAAAAACAATATCAATGTTGAACTATACAAAGAATATGCCGGAAGATATGTAAAGAATGAATACGACGAATCACTAACAGAAAATGATGCAACATTAGATGTTGATTTGTCTGTTGCCCTAAAACTAGACAACAAAGCTTTCCGTATTGAAAGATTCTTACACAGCTATCCACACTGTTGGCGTACAGACAAACCTGTTCTGTATTATCCGCTCGACAGCTGGTTTATTCAAACCACTGCTTACAAAGAGCGAATGATAGAATTGAACAACACAATCAACTGGAAACCACAGTCAACTGGTACAGGCCGATTTGGAAAATGGCTGGAAAATCTGCAAGACTGGAACCTAAGCCGTAGCCGTTATTGGGGCACTCCACTACCAATATGGAGAACAGAAGATGGACAAGAAGAAAAATGTATTGGCTCGGTTAAAGAGTTAGTGTCAGAAATAAAAAAATCTATTGAATCGGGCGTAATGACAGAGTCTCCCTGGAAAGATTTTGACATCAACAACATGACAGATATAGATTATGACAAAATTGACTTACACCGCCCATACGTTGATAATATAATATTGGTTTCAGAAAACGGAAAACCAATGAGCCGCGAACTAGACTTAATTGACGTTTGGTTTGATAGTGGTGCTATGCCATTTGCTCAAGTTTTTTATCCTCACATTCAGGAAGATGAATTTGCAAAAGTATATCCGGCTGAGTTTATTGCTGAGGGAGTAGATCAAACTCGTGGTTGGTTCTTCACATTGCATGCTATCAGCACAATGATTAAAGATAGCGTAGCATTTAAAAATGTTATTTCTAATGGATTAGTGCTTGACAAAAATGGCAATAAAATGTCAAAACGACTGGGCAATGCTGTTGATCCATTTGAGACAATTGACAAATTTGGGTCAGATCCTTTGCGCTGGTACATGGTTACAAATGCATCGCCCTGGGACAACCTAAAGTTTGATGTAGAAGGCGTAGAAGAAGCGCGCCGTAAGTTCTTCGGAACTCTGTATAATACATATTCATTCTTTGCACTATATGCAAACGTGGATAATTTCCATAATCAATATCCACAAATAGATATTGAAAAACGTCCGGAAATTGACAGATGGATATTATCACTACTAAACTCATTGGTCAAAAAGGTTGACGAGGATTACAATAATTATGAGCCAACAAGAGCAGGACGAGCAATTAATGACTTTGTAAACGACAACTTGAGCAACTGGTATGTTCGTCTAAACAGAAAACGATTCTGGGGCGGCGAGATGAATGATGATAAACTTTCTGCATACCAAACTCTATATCAATGTTTGGTTACAATTTCTCAACTAATGGCGCCAATTGCACCATTCTATGCAGACAAGCTTTATCTAGACCTTACAAATGCTACAGATGACAACAGATATGAATCAGTGCACTTGGCTGACTTCCCTAAAGTTGACGAATCAATTATCAACCCAACACTGGAAGAGCAAATGTATTTGGCTCAAACTGCATCTTCAATTATTCTGTCATTACGACGCAAGGTAAATCTAAAAGTAAGACAACCATTAACCAAACTAATGGTTCCTGTGGTTAGCGAAACTGACAAGCAAAATATTGAGGCTGTCAAAGATCTAATTCTTAGCGAAGTAAACGTAAAGGATATTGAGTTCGTTGACTCTGCAAACGATATGCTTGTGAAAAGAGTTAAGCCCGACTTTAAAAAGCTTGGCCCAAAATATGGTAAGTTCATGAAACAGCTATCAGGTAGAATTCAATCAATGACCCAACCGGAAATTAACATTCTGGAGAAAGAAGGTAAATTTGAATTCGATATCGACGAACAACACTTTATCATAGAGTTGGGTGACGTTGAAATATTATCAGATGATATTCCGGGATGGCTTGTTGGAAGTGAAGGTAGATTGACGATTGCTCTTGATATCACCATTACAGATACACTTCGCAAAGAGGGTATTGCACGTGAAATGGTAAACAGGATTCAAAATATCAGAAAATCCAAAGATTTTGAAATCACTGATCGAATTGATATAAAAGTCTCTTCAAACGATCTGTTTGATGAAGCTATTACAGAGTTTAGTCAATACATTTCTAATCAAGTATTGGCTGACTCTATAGTAATTGAAAAGGAAATATTTGAAAACGAGATTGATATTGACGAAGAGGTAATTACTCTAAGCATCAATAAAGTTAAATAATGCATCATTTAGCATCCTATTTTCACAAAAAATTAATATTATTATTATCTTTGTGAAAGTGGGATGCAAATTATTGCCTGATAATATTTGCAGTAATACAATAACAAACATTACGCCTCTCTACAGTGTTATGGTGAATACATTTTATCAACAGAAGATAAGAGAGAGAATTAAATAATCGAATAACAATTTTAAACAGATACTGTTATGAGTGAAAAGACGAGATACTCAGATGAGGAACTAGATGAATTCCGCAGCATTATTAATGACAAACTAGATATTGCAAAGCAGGAATATGAGAATTATCGTGCAGCTGTAACTAATGCTGATGGTAACGACACGATCGATACATCGCCAACATATAAAGTGTTAGAAGAAGGAGCATCCACTTTATCAAAAGAGGAGGCCGGCAGATTGGCACAAAGACAAATGAAGTTTATTCAAAACCTACAAGCAGCACTTGTAAGAATAGAGAATAAGACTTATGGCGTATGTCGTGAAACGGGAAAGCTTATACCAAAAGAACGCCTAAGAGCTGTACCTCATGCCACTCTAAGCATTGAGGCAAAAGAAGGCGGAAAAAGAAGATAAGTATAAGCAAATGAGTTTAAATTCAATACATAAGATTGTAGGATAGAAGTAGAACATAATTCTATCCCACAATCTTTGTGTGCATTATAATCAGCAAATGAAGAGTTCTACAAAAAAGAGTATAATCGCCATCACAGTAATAGTCCTGATTCTTCTCGTCGATCAGATTTCAAAAATATGGGTTAAAACTCATATGGCACTGTACGATGTTATTGATATCACAAAGTGGTTCAAAATATACTTTGTTGAAAACAATGGCATGGCGTTTGGTATAGAAGCAATTGGGAAATTGTTTTTATCTGTATTCAGAATTATAGCTGTTGGAGGAATTATATATTATCTGACAAGAATAGTAAAAGAAAATTATAAGAATGGTTTTATTGCCTGTATTGCACTAATATTGGCAGGTGCATCAGGAAATATCATTGATAGTGTATTTTATGGGGTTTTCTTCGAAGCAAGTTATCAAGGATACATCGCTTCAGCTGTTCCATACGGAGAAGGTTATGCCACCTTATTACACGGCAAAGTTGTTGATATGCTATATTTCCCTCTCTTTCAAGGTACATTTCCATCATGGGTGCCATTTGTAGGAGGACAAGAGTTTCTATTTTTTAGATTTATATTCAACGTAGCAGATTCTGCCATAACGGTAGGTGTTGCACTTCTACTTATTTTTTATCGCAAGACACTTTCATACTCTTTAATGTCAAAAGCCGACAGAGAAAAGCATGACGCAGAAATTTCTTTACAACAAGACAACAACCCAAGTGAAGATTAATAGAATAACATATATAGCCATTGCTTTATTGATTATAAGTATTTTTACTCCTTCTTGTAGCAGGCCCAAAGAGGTGCACAACAGAAAGGACATGGAGCGCATATTATATGATGTATATATTGCAGAAGCTATGATTGAAAATGACTATTCTAACTTCAATACTCCTGAAAAGAAGGAGGCTTTAATAAACGAAGTCTTCAAAAAACATAAAACAACACAAGCACGCTGGGATACTTCATTATCATGGTATTCGGATAGAATTGAGATCTATTTGAAAATGAACGACTCAGTGAGAAACAGACTTCAACGACAACAAAAGCATGTGGAAGCGCAGCTTCAATACGAACAAGCCATGATTCAGTCTGTAACGGACAGAACTATACTAACAAGTAATATACCATTCTATTACTCTTTCGATGAAGTCAATCCTAAAGGTGGTTTTAGATTTATACTAGATAGCACTTATATCAAAGAGAAACTTGACAGCATTGATATCTCGTTTTCTTTTGATATACTTGGCATTCCTCAAAATAGTAATCCAAAGCTAACTTCACAACTTATTCTTGGATACAAAGACACCACTATATATATTTCAGATTCTATCCGCGAAAATATTCATTTTGATTACCCAATAAAAAGGTATCTTGAAGATGACACACTAAGCTCAATACTTGGATATATCAAACTTCAAGATACACTTAGACAATTCAGAAATATCAAATTAATGAATATCTATATTGGAAATATTGACAGTATTGTAAGAATTCAGCCTGCATTAAATCAAGAAGTACAAAAACAATTCATGAGAGAAGTTCCGGCCGACTAGGGGTTATTTCAAAGCCTCTAGTGCCTGATCCACAGCATCCAAAAGCGGCTCTATAGATATTTGACTACCCACTGCTTCCTTCATCCAAGCTTGGGGAGTGAGCCTTCCGTGTCGATACATTCTCTCCACTTCATCAGCTATATTCTTACCCTTGATAAATTGCTCTATTTGAAAATCTATTAGATGCCCCATAGGATAATTAGGTAAATAGAGCGGATAATCAATCATATGAGAATATATACCCAACAGTGTCTCATCTTTATCACCCAAAATACCGGCGTAATATTTATTCCATACACCCTTCGCAATATCAATTACAGCATCTCTAAGCTCGCTTGCAGTAGCATTCGGATTGGCATACAACCATTCCCAAACTTGGATATCAACAAGCGAAACACCCATTATTTCATAACAAGACCAGAAGTTATCAAGTGCCAGCAAGTGCGAATTATCAGGATTTGTATTTCCCAATCCTAATAACTCCATATCTCTCTTTTGAAATAAGAAAGCAGTGGCTTCAGTAAATGAAGTATTAGGAACCCCATTGAGCATATAATAGTCAACATTATTCATCGTTATGGTTTGTTCAACGTTATGCCCAAACTCATGTACTGCTATGTTATATCCTTTATAATCCATTCCATTTACACCCATACGAGAACGTAATCTTGCAACATCACCACGCATAGCCGAGCCCATAGCATGTCCTGCACCTCTAGATGCATCAACAACTATTAATGATGAAATCTCCTTAGCTCTATCTGGCTTCCAGCCAAGTTTAACTAGTATATTAGGTAAATCTGCTTCTAGCGCCATAGTGTTTGGGTATTTCTTAGATGTTATTGCATCCAGCTCTTTCTCCGGAATCGAACCACGAGACTTAAAGCCATTATACCAGATATCAAACGGCTCAAGATTGCGACCCAGTCTTTCCTCTATTATCTTTGCTACACCCTTAACCTGATTTGATGATAATAGTCCGTCAAATAGCCTTTCAACATCCTTCTGTAATATCTCCATAGTACCATCAAAAGCACGATCAAGCTGAGTCTCATTTTGCAACGAGTAATCATCAAGTTGTGTCATCGCATAATAGTTATCAAGAAAAACTTTATATCTTATATTGCCTTCTGCTGGTAATTCTACCACTGTTCCATTATCAAATACCTCATTAGTATGTGGATTCCAAACATACTTATCACTATTGATAACGGGTTGCGGTATGGTTTGATCAATAATTCGCTGCATCACTTTATATACCATACGCTGCTTCTCCAATCCCTTTTCAGCATCAGCATAATTAGATTTTAGTTCATCGCGCAGTCCCCAGTGTGTTATCAATCTCATATCTTTTGGGAACAAAGATTCCCCTTCATCATTAACTAAATATCCCATATAGATATTATAGTCTGAAATATACGCATCTGCCTCAGTAATAGTTTTAGAAATATGTTGCTGCACAGACGCAGGAACTCTTGAAGTAAACATATCACCCATACGAGCATAGGCCCAATCTAGTCTAGACCATGAATCACATAAGTTTGATTTCTCTTCTAATGAATAATTTGGAAAATTAAGCGCAGTAACAAAAGCAATTTTAGATGAATACAAGTCGTCAGTTAAATGTGCTGACACGTCATAGCTGCCAAACATCATATCTATATCATCTAATTCTGGACCCTCAAGGTGTAATGGTGATTTTAATTGAGCATCTATTTTATGGAAGTATCCATATAAGGTTTCAAAATTAGACTCCAACTTGTCGTACAACATCTTCAACTTACTCTTATCATACACAAAGTGAGAAATACAAAAGTCATCAAAGTCTTCGTATGTTCCGTCCGTTGATTGCCATAATGATGCCACCTGCAATACTCCCCTCTCTACTCTAAAAGAAGCATCATCTGGTGCAATCTCTTTTAATCTAAGCACCGTTTTTTGTACTTGTGCGTCAGAAATTATCTGCTCCTTATTCATAACTTTATCATTTGAGTTGTGTGAAGCCGTGCAAGAAACAATAAACAATAGCATCACATACAACCATACGGTTCTATAAAACATATATATTTTTATTAAATCATTTAAAACTACAAACAAAGATAGTTTTATTTCGTTTTACCATCGTGTTTTAAACAGAACTTGTCATTTCTGTACAAGCATCTGATTAGTTTTAGGTCATATTCACAAGATGCTGGCACAACTCAAACGTTATTTTAATAAATAACATTATCAAAATCTTAACTATTAAATATTTTATGAGTAAAAAAATCATCCTCAGCATCCTACTTGCAATAACCGGGCTCAATACCTTTGCGCAGGTTAGAGATGTTACACTAACACTTTCACCATATGCAGAGCATACCTGGTGGAACAAAAATACAACTTTAGATAACTCTACATTTTGGGGCGCAAGAGCAGGCTTTAGCTTTGGTCCTCTTTTTGAAATACGAGGATTTTATCAGAGATCACTTGATGTAGAAGCAAATTTGCGTAAACTAGACTGGAGCGTTACAGACAACTGGGCGGATAACATGACTCAATCTTCTGTAGATATATCCAGATATGGAGGCGAAATGAAATTAAATCTAATGAACAATGGATTTTTTGCTCCATATATAACTCTGGGTGGTGGTATCCAAAATCTATCATATCAGATTGCAGATGCAAAACTGCCAATAGTAACAAAAGACATAAAGGAAGAGCAAATATTTGGAGCCATCGGAATCGGAACAAAGTTTAATCTATCCGATCGTGTTGTACTATCACTTGAGGCAAAGAATACGTTCTTCAATGTTAACGAACAGAGCTACTATCTCAAACCCGAATATAATATAGAAAATGACAAAGATAAGAGATTAGGCAACTGGTCGGCAACGGCATCATTGGACTTCTATTTGGGAGGCACCAAAGCTAGTGGCAGTGAAGTACATCGTGCTTACGAAAAGATGTTTTCTGATGGTTTCTCCGGATTAAAATTCGTTGTGGAGCCTAGTCTTGCATATATCAAACTAAAGGATGACAACCTATTTGACGAACAGTATTTCATTGGTGCTTCTGCCGGATTTGACTTTTCATCACTAGTTGGCATCCGTGGGTTTTATTATCAAGCAACTGATCAGCACAACAAGGTTTCATTAGACTTCAATAATGATTTAAAAATGTATGGAGCCAACATAATCGCTAGATTAAATCAACCAAGAGGAGTTAACCCTTACATAGTGCTGGGAGGTGGATATATCAATACAAGCAACAACTACATCAATACGCTTGGCGAAGTAGGCAACCAGTCTAGGGGATTTGCAATGGGTGGTGTTGGGCTAGAGATTCCTATATCAAAATATATTGCACTATATGGAACAATGAATACAATGCTAACCAGCACTGAAAGCAAAGATATATCAACTGTAGAATCTCCAAAGCAAGTAAAGGCCAATATGATGTATCAAACAGGAATTAGATTCAACTTAGGAAAATCATCGGATGGAGATTACTATTATGAGAGAAATATAGACAGAGCTCTTATTTCCGAAAGAGAGTATAGAAACCAACAGATAAATGACCTGCGTAGAGATTACGAAAGAAAAATTGAGGATCTAAATAATGAAATAGACAACGCAGTAAAAGAGCGGAACTATGCAAAAGCTGCTAGGATTGAAGAGGAACGAAAAGCTATCGAAGTTGAGTCGCGAAGTCAAAGTAATAAGAAGTCAGAATATATACAAATAACTCCTGACGAATTGAGCAAAATAGTAAAAGATGCTGTCAGAGAAACAAGACAAGAGATGTCAACTCTTCAGCCACAGTTGCCTGAACCTGCTTCTGTAGCTACCCCTACCAAAAGTGCAGAATCTCCCAAAGAGGTAATAATTGAGTCTGAATCAAATACTCAACTTCAACGTCAGATTGAGGAGCTAAATAAAGCCATAACAGCGCAATCATTAACTATAGCCAGCCTAAATAACAAAGAAGATGAAACAAAGAAGGCTGATAATATTTCTTCACAAAAAACACCTTCTAATTATAAAAAAGAGAAGAGCGGCAAACCAATCATGAGCCTCAATGGCGTTTCAGCAGTTGCAGCTATGGATTTTGGTTCAAAACATTTCTGGAATATTGGTGCCAGAGGATACTGGAAAATCAAAGAAACGAACTTTGATTTAATGCCAGAATTCTTCCTGTCACTTGGCAAGAATAATGGAGTTGGTCTTTCAGCAAATATTATTTACAATTTTGGTAAAGATAGCAGCCCGCTAAAACCATATGCCGGTATTGGTCTTGGAGTATTTCCCGGAAGTAACACCATATGGGGTACAAACATTTTAATAGGTGCAAACTACGAATTAATGATAGGAAGTGTATTTGCAGACTACTCTGTAAGAAGTATATTTAAACAAAATCAAATAGCTGTAGGATATAGATTTTCATTCTAAAATATTTTACAAATAACAATAAAGTCAAACCACCTGTTTATATTTTATATACAGGTGGTTTTTTTAACCCCATCATCCTTTGCCGACCTTATTTATTTTTGTTACTTTTACGCCACAACAAAATTAATTCTTTAAACTAATCATCGTAATGAACGAAATCAACAATTATGTAGAAACGCATAAGCAGCGTTTTCTTGACGAATTATTTGAACTGATTCGCATCCCGTCAATATCTTCACAACCGGCTCACAAACCTGATATGTATCGTGCTGCCGAAATGTGGAAAGATATCTTATTAAAGGCAGGTGCCGACAAAGCAGAAATATATGAAACAGAAGGCAACCCTGTAACATATGGAGAAAAAATTATTGATCCTAATGCTCCCACAGTGCTAGTTTATGCACACATGGACGTGATGCCTGTAGATCCTATTGAATTATGGAATACAGATCCATTTGAACCAGTTGTAAAAGATGGAAAAATATGGGCTCGCGGCGCCGATGACGACAAAGGCCAAGGCTTTATGCATGCCAAAGCTTTCGAATATCTTGTTCAATCAGGCAAATTAGAATGCAATGTCAAATTCCTTATTGAAGGAGAAGAAGAAGTTGGCTCACCAAATCTGCCTGCTTTTTGCGAGAAGTACAAAGATATGCTCAAATCAGATGTTATTCTTGTATCAGACACATCTATGATTGCATCCGACATACCATCTATCACCACAGGTCTGCGTGGTCTGGCATATTGGCAGGTAGAAGTTACAGGGCCCAATGCCGACCTACACTCAGGTTTATTTGGTGGAGCCGTAGCCAATCCTATCAATGTGTTATCAAAAATGATTGCACAAACCATGGATGAAAATGGAAAAATTCTTATCCCCGGATTTTATGACGATATTATTGAAGTATCTGAAGAAGAGCGCGAACTTATGGCAAAAGCTCCATTCTCACTAGAAGAATTCAAAAAAGGTATCGGCATAGAACAAGAGTTTGGCGAAGCAGGATACACCACTAATGAGCGCACAGGTATCCGCCCAACATTTGATGTATGCGGTATTTGGGGTGGATATACAGGCGAAGGCGCAAAGACAGTGTTGCCATCAAAAGCATATGCAAAAATAAGCACTCGCTTAGTTCCCGGCCAAGATCATGACAAGGTAGGAGAATTATTTGTGGACTATTTCAAAAGCATAGCACCAGATACAGTAACAGTTGACGTTGAATATCTTCACGGTGGTCCATCATATGTCTGCCCGATAGATTTCTCAGGATATAAGGCTGCAGAAAAAGCATACGAAGAAGTTTACGCTAAGCAACCAGTACCGGTAAGATCAGGAGGTAGTATTCCAATTATCGCCACCTTTGAAGAGATATTAGGCACTAAGTCTGTTCTAATGGGCTTCGGTCTTAGCTCAGACGCTATTCACTCTCCAAACGAAAACTATCCGTTAGAGCAGTTCTACAATGGAATAAAAACAATCCCATTGTTCTACAAATATTTTGCAGAAGAAATGAAGAAGTAAAATCTTGCAATAATAAGATTGTAAAAAGAGGCTGTCTCACAATGAAGTTTCACTTCATTAGACAGCTTCTTTTTTTGTGCTATTTTTTTGATTAATACCATTAAAGCAGCCATTTGTTTTTTCAATTTTTCCAATTTTGGTTTTACCGTAAAACTAGTTTTTCGCCCCGTCCAATATTGGACTACGATGAAAAACTTTATTTTCTACTCGTCCACAATTGGACCAGCCATGAAAAAGCCCT
>CAZSKF010000040.1:0-3457 GCA_964607405.1 uncultured Proteiniphilum sp.
CCAAATGCGTCTTTATAGTCTTGCGCCGAAAGCGTTGAAAACATTCCCGATACGGCTATGATGCCTGCTAGTAATAAATTTCTTAGTTTCATAAATTATTGTTTTAGTAGTTCTGTATTGAATTTCAACAAAGATATACCAATTTTGTTTATCGAAACATTCTTTAAACAGAGTATAGAATATTTGAACAAAATATAACATTGTAACAATCTAAGCCCCTTCAAATAAACAAAATAGGTGATTTGGAAACAAAAAGCTGTTAAATCGACACTTGTATTGATATAAAACAATAAATTTCCGTAACTTTGCGCTGTGTTTTATCAATAAACATTGATTTTGGCAATAATTTAAAAAACTAAAGAGTCAAATTGGTTTTATTTTTCAAATTCAAAGAATAATAAGGCTCTATTTGAGTCTTCCCAAACATCATAATATAAAATGAAATTCCAACATTTTTCATCTAAAATTGCTTTGCCTCTGATGGGGGCGGCGGCACTATCGTCGTGTGCCAACAAAGCAACACAACAAGACGCATCTAAGCCTCTGAACATCATCTACATTATGACAGATGACCACACAAGGCAAATGATGAGCAGTTATGACCAACGACACATACAAACACCTAATCTTGACAGGATATCTGACGAGGGTGTTTTGTTTTCAAATGCATTTGTGGCCAATTCTATTTCAGGCCCCAGCCGTGCTTGCCTGCTTACGGGAAAGCACAGCCACAAGAATGGCAAGTTAGACAACTTCACAAGATTTGACGGCAACCAACAAACAGTGCAAGAATTGCTTCAAGGAGCAGGATACGAAACAGCAATGATTGGTAAATGGCACTTGGATAGTGAGCCTACTCACTTTGACCATTGGGAAATACTGCCGGGACAGGGTAGTTACTACAATCCTGACTTTATCACCCCTAATGGAAATGTGAAGTATGATGGATACGTTACAAATATAATAACAGACTTGAGCCTTGACTGGCTTGAGAAGGACAGAAATAAGGAGAAACCATTCGTTCTGTTTCTTCACCACAAAGCAATACACAGAAACTGGATGGCTGATACGCTTCATCTGGATTTGTATGAAGATAAAGAGTTTGAGGTTCCTTCAAACTTCTTTGATGACTACAAAGGCAGGGTGGCAGCTTCTCAACAAGAGATGAGCATTGCCAGCGCACATGATATGGATATTGTGAACGACCTGAAAATGATGCGTGAGGGTGTGAAAACTCGCTTATCGGGTGCTTACGAGCATGGCGAATATGCACGCATGAGCCCTCGCCAACGCGAACTGTGGGATGCGCAATATCAACCTATCATAGATAAGTTTTACGAAGACAATCTGGAAGGTAAAGAATTGGCATTGTGGAAATATCAAAGATATATGACTGATTATGCCAAAACAGTGAAATCTCTTGACGATAACGTAGGTAGAGTTCTTGATTATCTGGAAGCAAACGATATGATGGAAAATACTGTAATCATATATACTTCCGACCAAGGATTTTATATGGGTGAGCACGGATGGTTTGACAAACGATTTATGTATGAAGAGTCGTTTAGCACCCCATTGGTGATGAGATTGCCATCACAATTCAAAAGAAAAGGAAAGATAGAGGAGATGGTTCAAAATATAGACTTTGCTCCTACAATGCTAGATATAGCAGGAGTAGAGATTCCTGAGGATATTCAAGGTATTTCACTACTTCCATTATTGAAAGATGCAAAAGGGCCGGCTGACTGGAGAGATGCACTATACTATCACTACTACGAATATCCGGCTGAGCACATGGTGAAAAAACACTATGGTATCAGAACTGACCGTTATAAGCTGATTCATTTTTATGACGATGTGGATGAGTGGGAGCTATACGACTTGCAAAATGATATTCAGGAGATGAATAACCTTTATGGCAACCCTGAATATGAAGCAATAACAGCTGACTTAAAAGAACAGCTAAAAGGACTGCAAGTAAAATATGACGATCCAATTAGAAACTAATTTAGAAATCAATTAATTATTAATAAAAATCATGACTAAAGTTACCAATTATTTAATTGTAGCCTTGATGTTGCTAGTAGTAGCATGCACAGGCGGAAACGGAGGAGGCCAGAACACTTCTTCAAAGGTTATTGAAACTAATGTTCCAGTTCGCCCGGCCGGACAAGAGCATATGGTTGCATTTGCTGCTCCTAAAATGGATGTAGTGCGCGTAGGATTTATCGGACTAGGTATGCGTGGACCAGGTGCTGTACAGCGCTTCACACACATCCCCGGAGTAGAGATTGTTGCTCTTTGCGACCTTCACGAAGACAGAGTGACTAAAACTCAAGGAATTTTGGAAAGAGCAGGATTCCCTGAGGCTGCAGGATACAGCGGTAGTGCTGATGCTTGGAAAGAGCTTTGCGATCGCGATGATATCGATTTAGTTTACATCGTAACTGATTGGAAAACTCACGCAGAAATGGCTACATATGCTATGGAACAAGGAAAACACGTTGCAGTGGAAGTTCCGGGTGCTATGACTATGGATGAGATTTGGCAACTAATTGACACATCAGAAAGAACTCGTAAGCACTGCATGATGCTTGAGAACTGTGTGTATGATTTCTTTGAGCTTACTTCTCTTAACATGGCACAACAAGGTGTATTTGGTGAAATTCTTCACGCAGAAGGTGCTTACATTCACAACTTGGCTGACTTTTGGGATGCTTACGAAGCAGACTGGAGATTGGCTTACAATAAAGAGTTTCGTGGCGACGTATATGCTACACACGGTATGGGACCTGCTTGTCAAGCATTAGACATTCACCGTGGTGACAAAATGAACGTTCTTGTTGCTATGGATACTAAAGCTGTTAATATTCCTGAGCACCTAATCCAAAAGCGTGGTGTTTCAAAAGAAGAGGCTTATGATTTTGAGAATGGTCAGCACACAATGACTATGATTAGAACTGAAAAAGGAAAAACTATTCATATCCAGCACGACGTTGCATCACCACGTCCATACAGCCGTATGTACCAACTTTCGGGAACTAAAGGTTTTGCTAACAAATACCCAACTCCGGGATATGCTCTAGAACCATCTCAAGTAGATGCATCTGTTACTCCAAACCACGAAGACCTAAACTCTCACGGATTTGTTCCTGCAGAGGTTAGACAAGCTTTGATGGACAAATACAAACACCCAATTCACGTAGAACTTGAAGAGAAAGCTAAACAAGTAGGTGGACACGGTGGTATGGACTTCATCATGGACTATCGTCTTATCTACTGCTTGCAAAATGGTCTTCCATTAGACATGGACGTTTATGACCTAGCTGAGTGGAGCTGTTTGGCAGAACTTGGTCGTATCTCTATCGAGAACAACAGTGCACCGGTTGCTGTACCTGATTTCACTCGTGGATACTGGGATACAGTTCAAGGTTACCGTCACGCATTTGCTCAATAA
>CAZSKF010000040.1:3557-16827 GCA_964607405.1 uncultured Proteiniphilum sp.
CGATGGGTCTTTATTTTTATATAATATGTGAGGTGTTATTCAACCTCAACAAACTGAGTCTTCAAGCCATCTGATGCAACCGAAACAATATTTTTTGCACCATTCTTGATTAGTCTAATCTTAGCCTTACCATTTTGGGCCTGCACTTTGCTAGATGCTGTGGAAGTTCCCATATCTTTAACTAAATGCCCATCGCCAACAGAATCAAAATAGATATAGTTGGCCGAAGTGAGACATTGAACTCCATTATCATCTTGAAGCTCAGCCTCAATCCAGGCACAGTCTTCATTAGACTCTATTATCTTTGCAACTATTTTGGCTTCTTTACCAAATGGGCGAGTTTCGTAATAGAACTCAACAACATCTTCCACTACTTCTTTCCCTTTTTTGGCTACTACACGTAGTGTATTATCCCCATCATTAAATGTAGTGTTCCATCTCAAGCCGGCAGCAGGGAAGTCATTGCTATTACGCTTCTTTTTACCAAGGCTTTTGCCATTTAAAAACAACTCAGCCTCATCACAGTTAGAATATACTCTAACTAGTTTCTCCTCATCAGTCTTTCCCCAACGCTTGGTCCATGAGTGTCCGTAAATGCGAGCCATTGGCTTATCAGTCCAGTATGACTGAAACACATAGAATGCCTCTTTGGGTGTTAAGTCACGCTCTACCACTCCCTTTTGATTCATATATGGAACGGGGTTTTCGGGGCGTACAGGTGTTGAAAAATCTTTGAACGGCCAGTATGCTGCACCGGTCAGCCACGGCATATCTTCCTGCTCCTTAAGATGCCAATCAATAAGATCACATATATAAGTTTCGCTCCAATCGCCATCACGAGAGGCACGTGCTGTGCCACCATATAGCGAGGCATCTCCCGCTCTTTCGTCGGCTTTCTCACCTCCGCTATCTATCTTATCTAAGTTAATATATGGATCTTCGGCATGACGATGTGCATGATTATCACCACCCCACTCTACGTGAAGGAAGTGATCTACCTTTTGCACTTCGCTATAAGATACTCGCTTATAGTCTGAGTATATACCACGATACCAGCCTGCCCATATAGAGGGAGAATAAACATCGATAATATCGCTACAGAAATCACAACGGCGAATGGCAGTGAGCCTTGAGTCGTCCAACTCATGCGATAGGTTGTGTAGCTTGGTCATATATTCACGTATCTTTTGCTTGTCAAATTCAGGGAAATCATTGGGCCAGTCATTCTCATTGCCCAAACCCCATAATATTACTGATGGGTGATTGCGATGCTGTGTGATCATATTGGTAAGCATATCTATTCCTTGTTTTTGATATACCTCACCACCCAGTCCACCACGGCACCATGGTATTTCTTCCCAAACAAGAATGCCCAATCTATCGCATTGCTCTAACACGATACGTGATTGCTGGTAGTGCCCCAAGCGAATGAAGTTGACCCTCATAGCTTTCATCAGCTCCATTTCTTCTATTATCATATCCTCAGTCATGGCTGATGCTACACCTGCATGATCTTCGTGTCGGTGCGTGCCTCTTAGCAATAGGCGTTTTCCATTGAGCTTGAATGGGCCATGCTTTACGAACTCAAAATGACGGAATCCGAATTTATCTTGATAAGTGATGGTTTCATTGCCTGCCTCAACCGTAACTTGGCAAGTATATAATGCTGGTGTATCAGGCGACCATAGTTCAGGCTTTTTCACCTCAAAAGACATCACGCTACCATCTTTGTTTATATTGGCAACGTCTATATTTTGTTTACCAACAAGTTTATCGGTGGAAGTGTAAATAGCAACTTCTACAGATTTGATATCAGCTACATTTCCATCGAGCTGGAGCAATACAGATACATCACCTTTTTTACCCTTTTCATCAACAGAGGCATCTAGTTGCAATTTGGATAATGATGTGCTTGGTGTATAAACCAGATTTAGATATCTGTAGATACCTCCATAAAGATTGAAGTCGGAAAGGTCTGAAGGCATCATCTCGGTGTCTCTTGAATTGTCAACACGTATTACTAGTGGCACTTTGCCTTTAAAGCGTTTTGAAGCATCAGAGGATATAAACCTTTGAATTGCATCAGTAATATCAACGTGCCATTCATCATATCCACCCACGTGGGCGCCTACTTCCTGATTATAGATGAAGACCTTAGTCTTTTGTCCTGCACCCTCAAAGTGCAGCAATGTGCGCCCATCCTTATATGGATTATCTATTTCAAGATAAGTGCGGTACCAGCCGGGACCTTGATAATAGTTGACATCCGGATTTACGGCGTCAGTGGCATTATAAGAATGAGGAAGGGTGACCTTTTCCCAAAGTGGCACTGTTTCGGGCGAACCCATTGAGGCGGGTCTCACGGCCTCCCAGGCACTACCTAGGTCTCCTCTTACAAATTCCCAGCCTTCGTTTAGCCTAGTTTTATCGGGCCAATTGATTTGTGCTTGTAGTGATGCTACTGAGATTATAAACAGAAGCGTTAATAATTTTCTTATTTGAGTCATTGTTTTAAATGTTAGTTTGAATCCATTAGTGCAATGGCTTATTGTTTTCTAATTTATCCTTTCTGAGTAAAGCCTCTAGGAAATAGTAATCGGCGTATGACAGAGGTACATCTACTTCGGAGTTTGATGGCTTTGAGCCTGTGCTGTGCAATAGTAGGAAGCCTCTGTCAGAATTGAGCGTGGCGCGGTATGACTCTGTTATATTAACCAATATTGTATCTGCCCATTCTTTATACTGACTACCCATATCTGCATCAAAAGTGCTAAGCTCGTAAAGTGCAGAAGCCGTAACAGTGGCAGCTGAAACATCACGAGGCTCGTTAGGAATTTCAGGTGCATCAAAATCCCAATATGGAATTAAGTCGGAGGGAAGATTAGGATTATTAAAGATAAACTCTGCAACGTGCTTTGCTTGGTTTAGATATTTAATATCCCCGGTTTCGCGATAACACATTGTGTATCCATACAAGGCCCATGCCTCGCCCCTAGCCCAAGTGGACTCGTGTGCCAATCCTTGATGGGTGTGTCTGTTACGAACCTCACCCGTGATGGTGTCATAATCTATAACATGATAAGTGCCATAGTCGCTACGGAAATGATTGTCTATTGTGGTGTTGGCATGGTTGACCGCAATTTCATAATAAGTTGAGTCGCCACTCTCTTTTGTTGCCCAGAAAAGCAACTCAAGATTCATCATATTATCAATGATAACAGGGCATTGCCATTTGTCCTGACTGAAATCCCACGAACGTATAACCTTTGCATCGGGTTTGTATCGTGATATAAGAGACTTGGCTGCCTGAAGCAATATTGGTTTGTAGCTTTCATCATTTGTGAGTCTCAGTCCATTTCCAAAGCTGTTGTTTAATATAAAACCCAAGTCGTGTGTGCTTGTAGTATATTGTTGTGGCTCTATGGGTACTGTGAAATTACGTGCAGCTTCTTCCCATTTTGAGTCATTGGTGTATTCGTACATATACCACAATGAGCCGGGAAAGAAACCACTTGTCCAATCACGAGGCACAACAAGCTCCAGTTCCCCCTTTTTATTAATTGTACGTGGGGAGAACTTTGTATCGGATTCATTTTTAGCTGCCTCTATCTCTGAGAAAGCAAATGTGAGTTGCTCGGCAGCAAAATCAAAATTGGTCTTCACGATATCTACACCTTTGCCCGGCTTACAAGAGGATAAGACAAGCAATGACATTGCAATAATTAGTAATGTATTTATCTTCATATTAATATATTGTTTATCTATTTACCTATTAGTTTATAGATGCCACCTTTTGTGGTATTAAAGTCATATATCTCAGTATCTTTTAGAGGAAGATCCGCAGTTTGGGCCTCTTCGTTTACTATAAAGTCGGGCAGATATGGTTTTTTATAAAATGGATTTGGGTTATCACCTTCAGCAATTGCCAACTCTTTATTATCAAGCAACAATGGATTACCTACTCTAATTCTGCAATTACCACCCAGAGGTGAGTTGACAGTCAGATTAGTAATCTTGCCATCTTGCCATTCAAAATCTAATATGAAACCACCTCTGGCCCTAAGTCCTTTAACCGAACCACTACCCCATGCATCAGGAAGTGCAGGAAGAAGATAAATTTCATCGGCATGGCTTTGCAATAGCATCTCTGTAATACCGGCAGTGCCTCCAAAATTTCCATCAATTTGAAATGGTGGGTGTGCATCCAAAAGATTTGAATATGTGCCTCCACCTCTCATGCTTACATCAGTTGCATCAACGTGGCGCAAACCGTTTTTCAACATTTTGTAGGCATGATTGCCATCTTCCAATCGTGCCCAGAAATTAATCTTCCATGCCATTGCCCAACCAGTGCCACCATCTCCTCTTATTTCTAAAGTTCGCTTGGCTGCTTTGGCGTATTCAGTATTTACACGTGGCAAAACCTCATTGCCGGGGTGCAAACCCAAAAGGTGAGAAACATGACGGTGATAAGGATCAACATCCTCAAAGTCTTCATGCCATTCTTGCAGTTGGCCTTTTGCACCCATTTGTGGTGGAAGCAAACGGTCCATTATATTGATAAGCTCATTACGGAAATCTTCATCCACAGATAAAACCTCGGAGGCCTGAATACAATTGTCAAACAAATTGCGGATAATAGTCATATCCATTGTGCTGCCTTTTGCCAACACCCCCTCTTTGGGTTTACCATCTTTGCCAAGGTATCTAAAGTTGTTTTCAGGAGATGAAGATGGATTTGTCAACACATATCCGGTTTCTTCATCATCTTGTAGCCACTCAAGCATAAATAATGCGGCACCTTTCATTATAGGGTATGCTTTATTTTGCAAATAATTATAGTCGCCCCCAAAGGCATAATGCTCCCACAGGTGTTGACTAAACCACGCACCGGCTAATGGCCAGCATGACCATCTGGCTGAGCTTGCAGGGTCTTGATCAAACCATCCCGCTGGTGAAGTTTGTGCCCATGCATCTGAATTGTGATGTGCTACCCAACCATTGTCAATATCATAATTAATCTTAGCTGTTTTTGCTCCTTCCTGAGAAAGTCGTTCGATAAATGAAAGAAGTGGCTCGGCACATTCAGCCAAACCAGTTGTCTCGGTTGGCCAATAATTCATCTCCGTGTTTATATTGGTAGTATAATTACATCCCCAAGGTGGTTGCACATGTCTGTTCCATATACCCTGCAGATTGGTGGGCAAGCCTCCCATTCTTGAACCTGCTATGGTAAGATATCTTCCAAACTGATAATAAAGTGAAACCAATCCTAAGTCAGTATCATCTTGTTGAAAATTTGCCAGCCTTTTATTTGTTGGCAGGTCATCATTGCTTTCTCCCAAATTAAGATTGACTCTGTCAAAAAGAATTTTATAATCAGTAACGTGCTCATTAAATAGCTTCTTATAGCTTTTTGATTTAGCATTATTCATTCTGTCTGCTACCAATTTGAGAGCTTTTGATGTATCAGCTGAAGATAATTTAAAAGAATCCATATCACTACTAGTGGCTGCGGCTACTATAATAATAACCTCATCAGCATTATTAACAATCAAGGATGAATCTGTGTGGCTAATGCTACCTCCTTTTGGTATTATATTTAATTGCACTGCAAAGTTTAGCCCTGGGCCATTTTCCAAATCAGAATACAATACCTGATTAGGATCATAGTTGCGATGAGCTACATAGTGTGGAGCTTTTCCTTTTAATATTAGCTTATCTCCATCAGCACTGGTAGTATATTTCAAATCACTGTTTAAGCCAACATCAAAGCTGAGTGCCCCGCGCTTATCAGCCTCCAATTTCATTACCATTACCTGATCAGGGTATGAAATAAAGGTTGTTCTTTTGAAATTAACATCATCTAATGTATATGAAACACTAGCTGTTGCGTTTGAAATATTTAAATCTCGATAATAGTCTGCAACCTCACCTTTGCCATCTTTCATATTCAAAAGTAAATTTGCCATAGGTAAATATCTTGCAGAATATGGGCCCTGCGAGTTTTGTCGCCAAAGCTGCTCGGCCTCACGATACTCACCCTTATTTATTGCTTCTCTAATAAGTGGCAGAGCTGCCGGAGCTTTAGGATTATTCCTCTCTTCGGCCGGGCCTGACCAAAGTGTCTCTTCATTCATTTGATAAACCTCATTGAGAGGGTTGCCAAACACCATTGCACCAAAGCTGCCATTACCAAGAGGAAGAGCTTCCTCCCATATTTTGGCAGGTTGGTCGTACCACAACTTCAAGTCTTCAGTACTTTCAGTTGACACATTGCAACCAACAATGGCAATGGCCATAAAAACGGATAATAGATAAATTAAATTTGTTCTCATTATATAGGGATTAAAAAATTTCGTGGAATAATCGCTGTGTTTACGTACACACACTCACAAAAATACAAAAGATGATTGATATTCAAAGTGCTTTAATAGAATTTTATCAAATAAAAAAGCTGTATCAGCAAACAACATGAAACAGCTTTTAAAAATATAAGAAGAAAACTATCTTTAGGCATCATTGCATTGCCCAAGTTTCCCTATCCAGATTTCTATAATTAATAGCCTCAGCCAAATGCATCGACATTACGTTTTCTGATTCATCCAAGTCGGCAATGGTTCGTGCTACTTTTAGGATTCTATCATAAGCCCTTGCTGACAAATTTAATCGCTCCATTGCTGTTTTCAGTAATCTTAATCCGGCATCGTCAGGTGATGCATATTTATTAAGAAGCCTTGAGCTCATTTGAGCATTACTATACACTCCGGGATCGTTCTTAAATCTCTCAACTTGAATCTCTCTTGCTTTTACTACACGTTTTACTATTTCACTACTTTGCTCGGCCGGAGTTCTGTCGGATATTTTCTCAAATGGAACAGGCACAATTTCGATATGAATATCTATTCTATCTAACAATGGGCCCGATATTTTGTTTAGATACTTCTGAACAGCGCCCGGAGGGCACACACAGTCTTTATCGGGATGGTTATAATATCCGCATGGGCATGGATTCATTGCAGAAACCAACATAAAGCTAGCAGGATATTCTACCGAAAAGCGAGCTCGCGATATAGTTATTTTTCGATCCTCAAGTGGTTGTCTCATCACCTCCAAAACACTTCTGTTGAATTCAGGTAATTCGTCAAGAAACAAAACGCCATTATGAGCCAGACTAATTTCTCCGGGTTGTGGGTATGCACCACCCCCTACCATGGCTACATCACTTATAGTATGGTGTGGTGAACGAAAGGCGCGATGAGTCATTAATGATACACTACCATCAAGCTTTCCGGCTACACTATGTATTTTGGTTGCCTCGAGAGACTCATCAATTGTAAATGGAGGCAGAATTGAAGGCATCCTCTTTGCCATCATAGATTTTCCCGAGCCGGGAGGTCCTATCATTATTATATTATGTCCGCCGGCAGCTGCAACTTCTATAGCACGCTTGACGCTCTCCTGGCCTTTTACGTCACTAAAATCAAATTCAAAAATAGATTGGCACTGTTTGAATTCTTTTTCAATATCTACTACAGTGGGTTGCAAATCCACATTTCCGTTTACAAAGTCAATAACCTGACTTATATTTTCCACTCCATACACACTGATACCCTCTACTACGGCAGCCTCTTTGGCATTTGCGGCGGGAAGTATAAAGCCCTTGTATCCATTTTCTTTTGCCATGATAGCAATAGGTAGAGCTCCTTTTATGGGTAAAATCTGACCATCGAGTGACAACTCACCCATCATTATATAATCAGAAAATTTGTCAGAATTGATACTACCCGAGCCTCCTAATATCCCAATAGCAAGGGGCAAATCATAATCTGAACCCTCTTTGCGGATATCCGCAGGTGACATATTGACAATAATTTGTTGACGGGGAAATTTGTATCCGTTTTCATTAATTGCTGATATAATTCGCTCATGACCTTCACGAACTGAGGCGTCAGGAAGTCCCACAACTTGAAACTTGATACCTCTTGTGCAATTAACTTCAATAGTGATAAGAGTGGCGTTAATGCCTTGAACGGCTGCGCCAAATACTTTAACTAACATGGTAATAAAATTTGTTTTAGTGGTCGTTTTTTGAAGAGCTCTTTAGCTCTTTCGCTACTGCCGATGCAGAAATATTTCTTGTACTTATAACTCCTTTAGGTGATATTAATATATTATTTGGAATGAATTCAATATTATAAGCATCCACAATATCGGATGCCCAGCTCTTTCTCTCGGGCACTACCTTCCATTCTATGGAATCGTTTTTGATAATATCGTCATTATGAATATTAGAATCTATATAAACTGATATAAACTCTACGCTGTCCTTGTTTACATTCTTATAGGTATCTTTTAGTCGTTTGATAGTTTCGCGAGAGTCAGCTCCGGTGGAAGAGACAAAAGACAACAACAAGTATTTCCCTTTAAAATCATAAGAGTTTATCGTATCTCCCTTGATATCTATCATCTTAAAGTATGGCATAACTGCCCCTTCGGATGATTTCTTCACCTTATTGAGGTACGTGTTCAGGTTCAATCCCAATCTGGTCTTTAGCAAATCGGGTTTTAATGACTCCATTGCTCTCTCAAAAAGATCCGGGTTTTCTGAGCTTGCAAAAAACTCATTTATCAAAATAAGGCTTGATATTCTATTTGGATTTTTCTCTATAAAATCTTCAGCTGCCAACTTTAATTCTAGATTAATGCTATTGATTTTTGCTTCTTCATCAGTAGTCACCAAAGCATTGGTGGCATCAATAGTATCAGTTGACGAAACGGACTGAATGCTATTATACAGAAAATTTCGACGTAATAATAAGTCACTATATGCATCTTTAAAATCCGTCAGGTCATCATTAATATCATTTCCATTAACCTTTATGAGATCGGGCACCAAAGCATCACCTTTGATAGAAACTTTATCATAGGGATTTGCATATACCAATACAGTAGAGCTTTGATCATTAAAATAGAGGGAAAATGAAGTTAGGGTATCAATCTTGCAATTGTAAGAAAAGCGTCCTCCTTGATTACTAAAGATAGTATCTACTATAATACTATCGCCTATAAAATATGAGACTAGAACTTCGGAATCATAAAGGTTTGAAATATTACCTTTAATAATAGTAGAATCGCTCCTACTGTTGCATGAAAACAACATTAGAATAATTGCAAAGAGAGAGAAAATTCCAAGTTTTATTCTTATCACTTAAGCGTATTTAAAAAATTACTATACAAACTATCCTGCTACCAAAGAAAACAAATCAAAAACAATTGAAACTTTATAGCCTATAATGACACAAAGGTAATAAAGGTTTTCAATAATTCAATAAATTTTCACATATATTTTATCGTTTTTTAATTTTATTCTCAAACTCAATATAAATTCAATAGCAAGCGGCCCATTTTTAACAATAAAACCACATGAATATCCCTTTTTAGATTTTATCACAATCGGCATTTTTAAAACATGAATAAAAGTTAATCACAAATCATCAGTCATGCAAAACACACATATAACACTAACAAACAATAATATACAACCAAAAAACAGAAGATTAAATTATTACAATCGGCATAAGCAAAGGTAAAATATGAAATTAAGTTCAGTTGTTCATGATATTTTATTGATAAAAAAGCAATCAAATAACATTCATTAAACACAATATCAACTTTAATTGTAAATTATTTTAACCTAACTGACAGATTATGTCCTAATGTAAAATTACATTTTTAGATCAAGAGCTCTGGAACTAAAAATGTAATTTTACATTAGGCACAAAAGGATGCTTTTGTAGTCAAAAAGAGACATCAAATAGTGAAAAAGTATCACCTAACACTCGTCTATTTATCATATTTAACAAACCAGACTCAAAATACAGTTAATATAGATTTACATTTTGCTCAAAAGAGTGCCGGAGCGTTAAATGTAAAATCACATTTAGCAATAAATGGCTCTGGAACTAAAAATATAAAATTACATTTGGCGATAAATGACCATTTTATTAAAAATGTAAATTTACATTTGATGTTATAAAAATACGCATTTGTTATTTTGAACTGTCCAAAGTGCACCCTCAATATATTGTGGCTTTTATTGCCATATTAACCCTTAATACACATGAATATGCTATCTTTGTGGATGTCAAGATTGAGTATGTTTATGCGCTACAGGACATAGCATCCTTGCTTTTATTTAAGTTTGTATGATTAATCACAATATCTCAGAGATGTATTTTTCTATAATTATTCCGGTTTATAATCGACCAGACGAAGTTGAAGAGCTTCTGGAGAGCCTGACTTTGCAGACCAACAAACAGTTTGAGGTAATCTTGGCAGAAGATGGCTCGATAAAGAAGAGCGATGCAATAGCACATAAATACTCGGACAAACTAGATATTGTATATTTTGAAAAAACCAACTCAGGCCCTGGCACTACGCGCAATGCAGGAGCTTTGAAAGCCAAGTATGACTATTTCATTTTCTTTGATTCGGATTGCATAATACCACCTTCGTATATCGAAAATGTTAGCAATTCATTAAAAGCAAGCTATAGTGACGCTTATGGCGGTCCTGACGCTGCACTACCAACATTTACAACCACACAAAAGGCTATAAACTACTCTATGACCTCTTTTTTTACAACGGGTGGTATAAGAGGGGGTAATAAATCAATGGACAAGTTTCATCCAAGAACATTTAATTTAGGTGTATCGCGTGAAGCATTTGAAGCTATAAACGGATTTGGATTGATGCGCTTTGGAGAGGATGTGGACTTTAGTTTGCGCCTCTTGAACAACAACTTCACAACAAAACTCATTCCAGAAGCATACGTTTACCACAAGCGCCGAACCAATCTTAAACAGTTTTTCAAACAGGTATATAACTCGGGCATTGCTCGCATCAATCTACATTTGGCACATCCGGGTTCTATGAAAATAGTTCATACCCTACCCGCCCTATTTGTGGTGGGTATGACTATGGTAATCTTGAGCTCACTATTTTATATCGGTGCCTTATCCATACCCGCGTTATATAGTGTGCTGATATGGATTGACTCTACTATTAGAAATAAATCGCCTAAAGTTGGATTATATAGCATTGCAGCATCATGGACGCAACTTTATGGATATGGCTGCGGATTCTTATCGGCAGTATGGAATAGGCTAATACTTAATAAGGGCGAGTTTAAGGCTTTTGAGAAAAAATTCTACGATTAGTCTTAATCCAATTTGAATATTATATCCATCATACTCCATTTCTGCGATGATGACATACCCTCAGCCACATCCTGATATTTGTCCATATATGTTTCCCATTCTGCCTGACGCGGAAGAGTAGAAAGTCGCTGCATATCCCTCTCCCAATCAAAATCATCTACAGTATCAACAATCATAAACAGAATGTTTTGGGAAATATAAATCTGCATATCCAAAATACCTACCTGGCGCATGCCATCCTTTACCTCTTGCCACACATTTTTATGTTCAGCCACATAGTTTTCAATTAGTTCCTTATCATTCTTAAGTGAAAGAGTTTGACAATATCTTTTCATTTTTATTTCTATTTGTTTATTATAATATTTACCAAAGATGCATTGTAGCTTTTATACACACTTTCTGTATTGAATACTCAATGCTTTCGCAAATATATAAAAAGTGGCATAATATTAAGCTGTTTGCCATCATTGACCCTGGATTTTACAACAAAATCAATGCTATATAAAGCAGAAGCTGTTTCGCCGAGTAATATCCTCGTCACGAAACAGCTTCATTATTAATTGTAAGCTTTTCAGATACCTTTATTTCATATACTGCTTAAAGTTTTCATCTGTAAGCGTGTGAACATCTATTTTAGGCTCTGAGTAGCCTTTGCTTCTGATTTCACTTTTTAGATTATCTATTTCAGATTGTGTAATCTTTACATTTTTAACCCCATAATCATCAATCTGCAAGTCCATTGGTCGCAGCATACCCCATTGCTCAAAAAAGTCAAGCATATTTGTTTCACTTATACTACAAACTGTTCTTACAAAGTCTAGAATTTGCAATCCTGGTGTAGCAGGGCTGTCATTTGTACGGAAATATTCAAAAATATCATGATAAAAGTGCTCTTGCTTTTGAATATGAACAAAGTATAGATATAGCTGCCAGAATGGAGCAAGGCGAGTTATATGAGTATTACTAAAATTCTCTCCGCCTATATACCAATCTCGCTTTGCATCTACTATTTGCTCAAAGGCAGCACGATACCCGTCATTGCCTTCTTTGCTATAACCTTGTGAGCCATCGCCGGTTGTTAGTCTGCGCGCCACACCATGCAATTGTTCTTGGTTATAAAGGGCATACAGGTTATTAGTAACTTCCGTTGTTCCATGCCATTTCATACCGGGCCTAACTTGATTGACGTGTCCAACCTCATGCCCCATTACCCACAAACGTCTTTTAAATCCATCTTCTGAACAAAAGACCTCTTTGTAGTTAGAGCTTCTGTACACCGTCTTATAGTCAGTAGCATAAGCCGCAGGAACCTGATAATCAATTCGCATGAAGTGTCTATTTTTGAATAGTTTGTTATAATGGTAAAGTCCCATAAATTCGTGCTGTTGTTTAACCAAGTTGTCAATATAATTTGTCATCTGCACAATATTGGTATTAAAGTCTTGGTAGTCTTTCACGTTCCAGACTACATGCGAATGAATACCCAACACATCTATCTCATTGCAAACTGCATTATCTCTGATTTGTTTCCAATCATCATTGTTATGTTTTTGTATATCAAAGTAGCCATTAACTCTTCCTGTTGCAATATGTATCTTTAATGATTTGCCTTCCAACTCCTTAATCTCTGAAGCTTCTGTTGGGTTTAAGCTATAAGGGTTATCAACATGATAGAATATATAAATCAATCCTTTCTTACTTGGCTTGAGCACATTAAGTCCTTCAACCAGAGGAAATGTACTACCTTCATTTGTGCTCTCACTATAATTAACGATATTAAGACTAGCCTTTCTTCCTTTTAACTCATCAACAAATACTATAAGGTTTTCATCAAAATTATCATAGTACATTCCGGTAGCATTGTCTCTTAGGCTATATCGTGCAGTTTTCAACTTTGCTGCATCAAATGATGGATGCTGGTAAGGTCTATATGACTGCACTCTATACTCAAAATCGTATGATTTATTAAATATATTAGTTGCCAGGTTTTTGTAGAATGGTTCTTTGATTTTTTCAATATCATTCATGGTTACACCATCTTTAATTTG
>CAZSKF010000041.1:0-16811 GCA_964607405.1 uncultured Proteiniphilum sp.
GGCAGCTATATCTAAGAACTGCTGACGATTGCCAAGACTTTGGTCAGGAAATACCTGGAGCAGGCGAGGAACCCGGAGGTGGTGAAGAGCCAAGCGGAACAGTATTATTCAAAGAGACATTTGACAGCGGTGATGCAGGCGCGCGTCCTTTTATTAAAGACTACACAGGCTTTGACAACAAAGATGTAAAATATAGCGACCCATCTGGTGGAGTTTCTGTAAGAACTACCAATCAGGTGCCTACCCCTCACTTGTGGTTCCCCGCAAGCAAAGATGGATATCTAATAATTGAAGGGATAAATCTATCAGGCGGCAGTGACCTTGTATTAAAATACGACTTGATTGCAAACCTGTTCTCTGCAGGCGAGGAGATGAATCTAAATGCAATGAAGGTAAAAGTTAATGACAAAGAAATAACAGTTCCTTCAAAAGTGGTAAGCAATGAAGCGGGTGATAACAATAAAACTTACGAGGTAACCCTTACAGGCATACCCGGTGAAGAGGGTGTTAAGATTGAATTCTGGGCAGATCCTGCACTTAATACTAAAGGATTAAGACTAGATAATATCATTGTAGAATCCGTACCCGGAGCAACAACTGGTGTTAAAGCAAAATAATTTGTTATGAAAAGATTAACAACCATAACCACTATTCTTCTGCTGTTTGCATACGCTTCGTATGCACAGCAAAAGAGTTATGGCGCATATTCTTTGGCTTTCTATAACGTCGAAAATCTTTTTGATACCATAGATGACCCTGACAATTCAGGTGATGATGAGTATCTGCCTGATGGTTCATATAAGTGGACCAACGACAAGTACGAAAAGAAATTAGACAATATAGCCAAAGTAATAAGCCGACTTGCACGAGAGCACACCCCTATGGGGCCGGCTGTAATTGGAGTAGCAGAGGTAGAAAACCGCAAGGTGTTGGAAGACCTGGTAAAGCGCCCCGCTATTGCCGACATGAATCTAATGGTTATCCATCAAGAGTCTCCCGACCGAAGAGGAATTGATGTTGCACTGCTTTATAATCCTGCTCTCTTTGAAGTAGAGAATTACAAAATTCATCCCTACAACGCAGAAGAGTCTGATTATACAACCCGCGATCACCTTTTGGTGAGCGGATTATTGGATGGAGAACGAGTACATGTCATAGTTAATCACTGGCCATCTCGTTTTGGTGGTGCACGTTCTTCAGCATTGCGCGAGCATGCCGCAAGAAATATTTTGGCAATTGCCGACTCAATTTATTCTGTAGAAAAGGATGCTAAGATTGTGATGATGGGCGACCTCAACGATGACCCTAATGATAAAAGCTTGAAAGATGTGCTGAAGGCAAAGAAAAGACAACAGGACGTAAAACCAAATGGATGGTACAACCCCATGTGGAACTTATTTGACAAAGGCGTAGGCTCTCTGGCATATCAGGGGAAATGGAACCTGTTTGATCAGATAGTAATATCACACTCCCTGCTTGGCAAAGATTATTCTACTTTGAAGTACTGGAAAGCAGAGGTTTTCAATAAAGACTTCCTGATACAGAAAGAAGGAAAAGATAAAGGATATCCACATAGAACATTTAGTGGTAATACCTTTATTGATGGATATAGCGACCACTTCCCTACTCTAATATATTTGTTGCGAGAAGTGAAATAACATATTCATCCTATATAAAAGTAAAATGGTGTTTAATCAGTATTTGAAAACTGTTTAAACACCATTTTTTATATTCTCACTTTATCTCTACTTCAGATGAAACACAATATTTTTAGCCTTAACCAAATCGTCATGTGATATTCTAAAGCCTTTTATTTGTTTTCCATCAATCACTATTTTGTCAATTAACTTAGAGTTATCACTTCTGCGAACCACCTCGATATTTAGTTCACCGTTAGGATAAAAATCAGAGTCTAAGTTCAGCTTCACTTTATCAAAAATAGGAGATGTAAATGTGTATGACGGATCAGTTGGATTGTCAGGATATAATCCTATCATTGAGAAAATAGCCCATGTTGACATAGTACCAGTATCATCATTGCCGGGCAAACCGTCAGGCGAGTTTTTAAAGTGCTTCTCCAGTAACTCCTGAGTAAGATGCTGAGTTCTCCACTCTTCACCTTTAATATAGCTAAACAAGAAAGGATAGCCAATATTAGGCTCATTAGTTGGATCATAGTGCCCATCATCAAAAACCTCTTGCAGTTTATTCACAAACTTCTTTTTGCCACCATGCATTTTAATAAGTCCCTCTACATCATGAGGCACCATAAATGAATAGTTCCATGAGCTGCCTTCATGAAATCCGGGCACATCCTCAAAGTTCTCACCCTGCTTAGGATCAAATGGCGAGTAGAAAGTACCATCAGGCAATATTGGTCTAAAAACTCCATACTCTTTAGAGTAGAACACCGGATATTTTAGCGACTGTTTCATAAATCTGTCAGCATCTTCTTTTTTGCCAAGAGCTGAAGCAAATTTTGACAAGGCATTATCTGCAATATAATATTCAAGCGAGTGAGAAACAGAGTTGTCATACTTCTCTCTCAAGGCTACATATCCACGACCAAGATAGTCATCATTATCAGCACGAATAAAATTATGTTCACCCGCAGTAGTTGCCGATTTATACATCGCTTCATATGCAGTTTCAACATCAAAATCACGCAATCCTTTCATCCAAGTATCCACTATCACAGGTATTGCAGGGTCGCCCTCCATTGTCAATGTCTCGCGGCTATACAGTTCCCAGCGGGGCAACCAGCCACCCTCTTTATACATATCAATCATAGAGCGAACCATATCCAATTGCTTCTTAGGATACAGCAATGTGTGCAACTGATGCAAGTTTCTGTAGGTATCCCAAAGCGAAAACACAGTGTATCTGTTAGTCAATGTAGTAGGATTGTTAGCACTCTCCATTGCAGGATATTCACCATTCACATCATTAAGGATGTTGGGATGAATCTGAGCGTGATAAAGCCCCGTATAAAGAACAGTTTTCTGATCATCCGTTCCGCCTTCAACTTCTATTCCCGACAAAACCTTCTCCCACTTATTGCGAGCGTCAGAACGCACCTTGTCAAAGTCGAACCCACCTTGCTCAGAGTCAAGGTTCTCTCTGGCATTATCAGTGCTCACAAAAGAAACACCAATCTGCACTTCCAACATTTCGCCATCCTCAACATTATAAGTGAAATATGCACCAATATCATCACCAGCAATTTCACGATTATATCTGGTGTAAAGTTTTCTGATACCACTAGTATCATCCCACTGAGCCTCCACGCCCATTTCACGCTGCTGCTTCCAGTAGCCTGTGGTTTCGGGCGACTTATTAACTCTCATCACAAAGTAAATTGGGAAAACTGCTTGAGAATGATAGCAAAATGTACCCAGTATTTTCATACCCTCAACTTCTGTATCACTTATACGACGCATCCATGCACCACTCTCATTTGTCAACCCCTCGCCCAAGTTCATCAGAATATTTGCCTCTCCCTTTGGGAAAGTATATCTGTGAATTGCAGTGCGGGTAGTAGCCGAAACCTCCGTTTTGATATTATATTTCGACAATTTATTTGAATAATAACCTGGCGATGCAACCTCATCCAAATATTCACTGCCATACTCCTCATAATTCACATTAAGCTCACCCGCAGTAGGCATTAGCAATAACGAACCAAGCTCGGGACACCCCACCCCACTAAGATTGACGTGAGCAAAGCCGGTGAAGAATTTATTTTCATAAGCGTAGGGAGTTGACCACCATTGCTTATCTTTATCAAATCGGTTAATTTTTGACCCCATCACATTAAAAGGGGCTACCGACATCATCCCATTGGGCAAAACAGGGCCCGGATTTGTAGTCCCATAATTGGTTGTCCCAATAAAAGGATTTACATAATCAGTAAGGTTTTGCGAAAACGTACTTAGTGAAAGAAGCATCACTAAGATTAGCGAAAATCCATGTTTCATATTCATATATCTCTATTTTTATTATTCTAATAATGTATGTTATGGGCAAAAATAACTATATTAGACCGATATAAAGCAATTATTCAGTCAAATAATTTCGGATATCAAAGACTTAATCTATTTTTGTTGTAACAAATAAAAACTTATCAATTACACATTTTGTCATTATGAACGAAAACTTGAAAAGATACATTCAGTCTATTCCCAAAGCTGAACTTCATGTTCACATAGAAGGAACATTTGAGCCTGAGCTCATGTTTGAGATTGCAAAGCGCAATAATATAGAACTGAAATACAACTCGGTAGAAGAGATGAAACAAGCCTATCAGTTTAATAATCTTCAAGAGTTTCTAGACCTCTATTATGCAGGTGCCAATGTGCTGTTGCACGAGCAGGATTTTTACGACCTTGCCATGGCATACCTCAAAAGAGCACATGAGGACAATGTAATTCATACCGAAATTTTCTTTGACCCACAAACGCATACTGAAAGGGGCGTAGCCTTTGAAACAGTGTTGAACGGGCTTACAAAAGCACAAGAAGATGCACAGAAAGCATATGGAATATCATCCAAACTAATCATGTGCTTTTTGCGTCATTTAAGTGAGGAGTCCGCCTTTGAAGCTCTAGATCATGCAATAGCACACAAAGATAAAATTGCAGGTATTGGTTTAGACTCTTCCGAAAATGGGCATCCGCCAAGCAAATTCTTTAATGTATTTGGCAAAGTTAGAGATCATGGGTTCTTCGTTGTAGCACATGCCGGCGAAGAAGGTCCTGCTGAAAACATTTGGGAAGCAATAGAACTACTTGAAGCAGAAAGAATAGATCACGGAGTGGCATCTATAGAAGATGAAATATTGATGGAAAAACTTCGCGACAACGAGATACCACTAACTGTTTGCCCACTGTCAAACATAAAACTAAAAGTGTTTGATGATTTATCAGAAGTTCCCATCAAAAGATTTTTGGAAGAAGAGATAATTGTGACAATTAACTCTGACGACCCACCATATTTTGGCGGATACATAAATGATAACTTCCTGCAAACCGCAGAGGCACAAAACCTCACTAAAGAAGATATCTACACACTTGCCAAAAATTCATTTACAGCATCGTATGTAGATATCAGAACAAGAGAACAATTCCTGGACAAGCTCAAGGACTTTGACTCCAACTTCCAATGGTAGTGATGTTCTACTTCTTCAACTTATAAACATCATCCTTATCATTTACAACAAATACACTGAGTGCGCCTATTATTAATGACACTCCTGCAAGAACAAGTGCATATATGGCTTTGCCACCAAACAAATCTTTGGTGATGAAGCCTAAAACACTTGCTGCAAGTATTTGCGGAATAACAATAAAGAAATTAAATATCCCCATATAAACACCCATCTTATTGGCAGGCAAAGACCCTGTTAATATAGCATATGGCATAGACAATACACTACCCCAAGTGAAACCAATTCCTATCATTGGCAGGATCAGCATATTGGGATTATTAAAGAAGAATATTGATACAAACGACAAACCACCCACAAATAAAGCTACAGCATGGGTGGCTTTTCGTCCTATCTGTCGTGCCAACAATGGCAATAAGAAAGCAGATATAGCAGATACACCGTTATACACTCCAAAAAGAATCCCTACCCACACAGCACCATCACCATACAACTCCGAGCGGGGATCTGTAGTGCCATATATATGTTGGGTAATTGCAGGCACGGTATATATCCATAATGTATAAAACGCAAACCATGAGAAGAACTGCACAACAGCCAACTGTTGCATCGTTTTAGGCATATGCAGCAGGTCGTTCATTATCTCTACCACACCCTTATGATTAGATGCAGACTTTGTTTTAAGTCCCGAATAAAGTAAAATCAACCCAAAGGCAACTAACAGTCCCGACACAATATACAACTGTGCATTAAGAGAGAAAAACGCTACCAAAGCAGTTGCCACAACACCTGCCCCACTACATATTAACCCATTCTTAATAAATTGCGAAGAGGATATAGGCTCCCTAACATCATAAGACAAACCCACTGTTTGAGATTTATTTTCCTCAAATGCTGCCAACTCCTCGGGCGAATACTCCTTTGAAGTAAATACAGTATATAGCACTGAAATAAGCAAGACAACGCCACCAATATAAAACGAGAGTTTCACCGACTGGGGAATCATTCCCTCAGGAGCTGTATTTGCTACATCAAACCAATTAGTAAGGATATATGGCAATGCTGATGCCACTACTGCACCAACTCCAATAAAAAAGCTTTGCATTGCAAACCCCATCGTGCGCTGTTCACTTGGAAGATTATCTCCCACAAATGCACGAAATGGCTCCATTGATATATTTATTGAAGCGTCCATTATCCATAGCATACCCGCCGCAATCCACAATGCCGGAGAGTTTGGCATAATAAATAAAGATAAGGTGGTGAGGATTGCCCCAATGGTGAAATATGGGCGTCTGCGACCAAATCGAGTCCATGTTTTGTCGCTCAAGTATCCAATAATTGGCTGCACAATCAGGCCCGTAAGTGGTGCTGCAATCCAGAGGATAGGTATATCATCGATATCAGCCCCAAGTGTTTCAAAAATGCGGCTCACATTTGCATTTTGCAAAGCAAAGCCAAACTGGATTCCGAGAAATCCAAAACTCATGTTCACTATCTCCCAAAAGGATAAATGTCTTTTTTTCATGTCTAGGTGTATTTCAGATTTGAATGTAAGCAAAGTTAATTACTTATTTAGATTTTACATACTAATCAACAAATAATTACAATAAGAAAAAGATACAAAAAAAGGGCAACCGAACTATAGCACCGGTTACCCTGATTTATTTAGAAGTAGAGATTATGATTATTAGTTTGAAGTTGGGTTTTGAGTTAGTGTACTACCTGTACCTCTATAAGCATTAATAGCATCTTGAGGAATATAATAAACAACTCTGTAGTCTGTTGACTTAACCTCTTCCATAGCATTGTGAGGACCGGGATAGTGTCTGATTAATGGCTCGCCATTTCTAAACACATCGTAGCTTCTCTCTGCTTGGTAAGCTAATTCCAATTGACGCTCTTTTTCAATAAGAGCTTTTGCATTTTCTGCAGTCAAAGCAGTGTAGCCTTCACCCGGTAGTGAACGCTCTCTTACAACGTTTAGTGCTGTAAGTGCAGGACCATAATTTCCTTTTTTAGCTTCAGCCTCAGCAATATTCAAATACATTTCTGAAAGTCTTGAAATGATTGGTGAGTGCAATTGAGAATCTTCACCTTCACGAGAACACTTAACAATATAGAACATAGGATATGCACGGTTTAGCTGCATAAGCTTATCTGTAACACCTGTATATGTGTTTCCATCTTTGTAAGCAACGGAATAAATTCCTTGACTAGCATCTACCGCTGTTAGTGTGTAAGTATCATCACCATCCTTGCAAGTGATTGTACCACCCGAAACAGTAGTTGGAGCTTGCACGTAGTCATAATTTACATGCTGACCTGCACTGTTATATACATTTTTCACAAAGCGGAATACATCAAGATTACTCTCTTCATATTGTGGCTCAATGAAAGCTGCACGAGCATCAACTAATTTATTATTGTACCAATCATTGCGACCGGTTTCATTCAATAGATCTAGGTATTTGCCGCTGGCATACATTTCTCCCCATCCCATTCCGCCAATATTAGAGTACATACCTCCAATACCGTAATAGTGGTCATATCCAACAAACTCAGATGCCACACGCTTTATAGCAAAGATAGTTTCCTCGTTGTTTTCAGGTGTATAAGTATTATACTTCATAAATCTTTCACGAGGCAACATTTCATATTTGCCTGAATTGATAACTTCATTAGCATATTGAGCAGCCAAAGTTGCATACTCATTATTAGGACTTTCGTAAGTACCACTCATATAAAGATAAATACGAGAAAGCAAAGCCTGTGCCGCACCTTTAGAAGCATATATAGGACCACGATCAAGCGTTAACAGCTCTGCTGCTTTTTTCAAGTCATTGATAGCTTGTTCGTATGATTCTTTTACGGTAGCTCTGTCAGGTAGTTTACCAAAAACATCCTCAGGAGTTCCGTTTACAATCGGAACACCAAGATTTTGATCAGGGTTTTGATAGTATGGACGACCATATGCACGAGTCAGATAAAAATACATCATTCCGCGCAAGTAGTAAGATTCACCAATAGAGTTATCCACCTCTTTTGATTGTCCTTCCTCTATCATATTAATGATGTTTGAAGCCTGAGCAATTGCCTTATAACTATTATCCCAAAAGCTTTGAAGTCTGTAGTTGTTGGGAGTTCTGGAATAAGATATAAACTCATAGAAAGCATCTGTTGATGTTCCTCTGATCATAATATTATCGCCTGCATACTCACCGCATCTATGCATCACATCCGACCAGCCTTTCATCTGAGCATACGCACCATTCAAAAGTGTCTCCAGAGAAGCATCGGGATCGCCCTTAATTTGCTCATCCGGCATTGAGCCATAAGGTAATCTATCAATATCACATGCTGTAAAGAACAGACCGGCAATAAGTAAACTATATAAAATTATTTTTTTCATAAGATTGATTCCTTTTTAAAATGTTAGATTTATACCAAACATGAATTTACGTGTAGTTGGATATACTGTAGTAGTCACACCCACCACTTTGCCATCATAAGATGGAAGCTCTGGGTCAACGCCCGAATAATTTGAGATTGTGAACAGGTTTTCACCGGTTACAAATAGTCTTATATTTTCGATGCTATATTGAGGCAATACAAAGTTGTATCCCAATGATAGAGTTCTCATCTTGAAGTATGATCCATTCTCAAGGTAACGAGAGGAAACTTTGTTTGAGTTAGATGAGTTGTTGTAGCTAGCCACAGGGTGAGTTGCGTTATCACCTGGTTTTTCCCATCTGCTCCAGTTTGACATCAATCGCATTTGGTTACGGTCTGTATATGCACCATCCGAGTCATACTCTGCACGGCTGTAGTTATAAATCTTGCCACCCACCGAGTATCCAAATACAGCGTTCATGTCAAAGTTTTTCCAATAAAGTGAAGTTGACAAACCTCCAAAGAATTTTGGAGTATATGCACCTGTTTCCACTTCGTCAGCCTCAGCATAAACTTCAGTTTTTTCTCTTGTTTTGTTTCCGTTAGCATCGGTCACAGTTTTGTACCACTGTGCAGCTCCGTTATCAGGATTTACACCTGCCCATTCACGGATATACCAAGTATCTGAATCTGCACCTACGCGCAATATTCTATTAGCTGAACCTGCAATACCAACACCATCGCCAACAATAATAGGAGCAACCTCGCCCGTAACAGCATCAGGCACACCATAAAGCTCAGTAACTTTGTTTCTGTTCAATCCAATGTTTCCGTCTATTGTCCATAACAATTCTTTGTTCTTAATAATGTCAATACTTGCAGTTGCTTCAAAACCTTTGTTGCGTACGGCACCAATATTTCTCCAAATACGTGTTACACCTGTAAGCCCCGGAACCGGAACTTGATAAAGCAAGTCGCTTGTATTTTTATCATAGTAGTCAAGAGTTAATCTCACTCTGTCAACTAATGCAATATCCAATCCAACACCTGTAGTGTATGTTTTCTCCCATGTAAGGTCTCTGTTACCAATTTGAGAAATCAAAGCTCCTGAGTTTTCATTGTAGCTCACAGAAGAAGAAACAGAATACAAGTCGTATTGAGGATAAAGTGAGCTAGGTCTGTTACCCACCGAACCATATGATGCTCTTAGCTTAAGTTCATTAACGATATCGCTATTAAAGAAATCCTCACGATGAATATTCCATCCACCACTTATCGAGAAGAAGTTACCATACTTGGCATTATCACCAAAGTTGGAAGCACCATCACGACGCAATGACAATTGTCCTAAATACTTACCATCATAAGCATAGTTGATATTTGAGAATACAGACTGTACAGCCCACTCAGATATACCACCTTTAGTACCCTCTGGTCTAGCCACAACATCTAAGATTTCAAATCCGGGTACAAATCCTGTTCCTGTTGCATCAAGAGTTTTTGCAGAATAATCATTAAACTCGTATGCCAACAATGCATTCACAGAATGTTTGCCCCAATATTTATTAATACGCAATAACTGGTTAGTATATCTTCTCAACATTTCAGATCTGTATTCATTGATACGCCCATCAACACCTTCAGCTGAAGAAGAACGAGGATCTGAATAAGATTTTGAACCATGTAAGTTAGCCTTAATATTATTAACAGACGAGAATGTCAGCCAATCAGTAAGCTTAACATCAAAGTCCAGGTTACCCATAAACTCATATGTGGTTGACTCAGAAAAGTTATATTGCAAGTCATACACATAGTTTGTGCTATTGCTATTTACCCACTTAGAGGTTCTGTGTCCCACTATATTTCCATTCTCATCATATGGGCTATCCCATGGCAAGTTTGAATACATTGCAGAAACTGAATACTGACGGTTGTCAATATCACGTCTCGAACCCGAGATAAATGGCTTAATAGTTAACCAATCTGTTGGGCGATAATCAGTTTTATACAAAAGGTTATATCTTCTGAAGTCATATCCTTTCACAGCACCTGTCTCGTCATACACACCAATAGAAATCAATGAACGCATCTTTTCCGATCCGCCTGACATTGATAGGTTGTAGTCTTGAACAAAACCTGTTTGTGAAGCCAAATCCCACCAGCTAAAATCGCTGTTGCGAAGGTCTGAATTCCATCTTGGGAATGAGATTGACTCCTGATTGGTGAACGACTTGTAATAATCATAAAGCTCAGCACCATTCATCACTTTCAGGTTACCACGGTTAAGGTTACTTACACCCGCTTTGGCCGAGAAGTCTATTTTCAAACGGTCAATCTTTGGGTTCTTAGTTGTAACAACAATTACACCATTAGCACCTTGAGAACCATAAATAGCAGTTGATGCAGCGTCTTTAAGGATAGTCATTGTTTCAATATCAGCAGGGTTAAGCGAGCCCGAGCTGCTACCAACTATCACACCATCAATAACCCAAAGAGGGTCGGTACTACCATTAACGGTAGATTTACCACGAATAACAACTGTACCAACAGAACCCGGCTGACCCGAACCCGGTGCAACATATACACCCGGTGCTTTAGAATTAAGCATATTTTCTACCGATGGTGTTGTGATATTCTTAAGCTTTTCGCTAGAGATAGATTGTAGCGAACCAGTCAAGCTCTCTTTACGCTGAATGGTATAACCAACTACCACAAACTCTTCAAGTTGTTTTGTGTCTTCATACAAAGTCACATTAACAGATGTTTTGCCTGCAGTGGCTACTTCCACTTCCTGAAAACCAATATATGAAATAGTGATAATACTGCCCGAAGTTATTTCCAAAGAGAAATTACCATCATAGTCAGTTATTGTTCCATTTGTTGGGTTTCCCTTTTCAAGAACAGTTGCACCAATAACTTCTTCACCATTAGCATCTACAACGTTACCTTTGATAGTAACCTTTTGTGCCTGACGAACCTCTGCAACAGTTTGCTTATTTAATGTACCTTTCTCTACCAAAGCGATTATGTTGTTATCGTTTTTTTGGTACTCCAATCCTAAGCCTTCAAGCAATTGCTTCATAGCTGTATCAATATCAGAATCGGATACATTAAGAGATGTTTTCTTGTCTAAGCCGGGAAGTGACTCGTTGTAGAAAAACTTGTAATTGCTTACTTTTTCTAACTCACTCAAAACTTCTCGCAGCGATTTGTTTTGCACATTAACAGTAATCTGCGCAAAAGCGATACCAGTAACAATCCACACTAGCAACAACATTGTTATTCTTGCTAGCGAGGACCTCATCGAAAATAGTTTTTGCCTCATAAAAAAGTTCATTTATTAATTGATTATTATTTTTCATAGGAGATTTAACAAAAAAGTGTGTAAAGAACTATTCTTTTTCATTTTATCAACCTAATAATAATACATTAATGTAAATAAAAACCACTAATGAGATAACATACATTTTAATTCATTAACATGGAAAGGATAGAAAGAAAGGGGAACAAAAGCATACAAAACACTATAACACAAGATACTACAGCGACAAACAAGAAAGAAAAGAAAATTGAGAAAAATAAAGCAGTCAGAACTACTATTTGATTATCCTAAATATTTATTCACATTTAATTTTAACAACCACACAACACATATAGCTTATTATTTATAATACAGCTCTATAGTGGTGCCATCCATCTCATATCTCATGGCAGAGGTAAGAGACAAAATATCCAGAGAGCTTTTTATGCTACTATTTCCCAGCGTACCCGAAAACCTGACAGACTTCAATGTCTCGGAAGCAAACTTAATATCAACATTGAAGGTACGAGACAAAGTGTTAGCTATTTCTTCAAACGAGTTGTTCTTAAAATAAAGACTGCCATTTTTCCACTGCACAAAGTCTGCGGCATTTACCGTATCTCTTGTCACCACGTTAGGACGCTTGTGAAGCACCACCCTCTCGTTCTCATTAAGTATATAATCTGTATCTTGAATTTTAACCTTAATCTTGCCATCAAGCAGCACCGACGATAAATGATCGTCCTCGCCATAAGCATTAATATTAAAAGAAGTGCCCAGCGCCTCCACATCCATTCCATTAGCCGAAACCACAAAAGGGCATTTCTCATTTTTGGCCACCTCAAAGAAAGCTTCACCATCAAGAATCAATCGTCGCTGCTTTTTATTATAGTTGCCATCATACGTTATTTTTGAACCGGAGTTTATCCACACCTTGCTGCCATCTGCAAGCAACACCTCAGCCTTCTCCCCCTTAGATGCACTCACAGTAACGGGATTACTAGAACCCACATCGTCAGGCTTGCTCACAAACATATACATAAGCAATGCCGACGCGATAGGCAACATAAAAATAGCCGCCCACTTTAAGATCAAATTCCTATTAAGATTAAAACGTTTGGCAGACCTTACCGAGTCCAGTTCTATTTGCTCCATTATGTTCAAAAACAATCTCTGCTGAACATCAGCAGGCATAGAACTACTCATCTTAGATATTTCGGTTTCAAAGAAATGATTGATTTTCTCATCACCTCTTATCTTATCCACCAATGTTCTGATATCATCATCTGTAGCTTCGTTGTGTAGATATTTTTCAAATATTGAAATATAGTCCTCTCTCGTCATTTCTTTGATTTTTTCACTTCCTTTATTTATATACACTTAGAGTGGTCGTTTCCCCTAACTGTCATCTGATATTAACTTTAATTTAACAACAACATAACCAAAAGCATAAACAGTTTATCCCAGTTTTTCTCAAACATTTGTCGCATATACTTGCTGGCCAAAGATAATTGTGTTTCCACCGTACTTACGGATATATCCATCATCTCAGCTATCTCCCTAGTTGACAAATCCTTCCTACGCCTTAATATAAAAATCTGCTTTCGCGATGGCGGCAAAGTCTCTATCAACTGATCTATAAACTCATCAAGACTTTTGCGATATATTTCTTGTTCTCCCTGCTGGTCATGGTGCACATGATGCTTCTGCACAAACTCCTGATATACATACTCAACCGTTTGGCGCTGATAACTATTATAGAGCATATTGCGAGCAATGGTAGAAAGAAAAGAATGTATAGACTTATTAGGGTCAACCTCACTTCTCACCTCCCAAAGCTTCACAAAGGCAGATTGCACCATCTCCTCGGCAAGATAAGTATTGCCATTAGATATAGTCAAGATAAAGTTGTAGAGCTTTCCTGAATATCTAAGATAGATATTCTCGAAAGCTTTACTACAACCCTGTTTCAAATCATTCAGGTCCTTTATCTCGTTACGCATATTGGCTGTTGTATATTATTCTAATTCATAGCCCCACGACTTGCCCTTATGTGTAGCAGGCACTCCGTTCTTCATCCATGATGGCTCCGGCTCACCCTTGAGATAGTGATCAAAAAACTGCTGCAAGCGGATTGACAAATCCTTGGCATTGCGGCGGTGCAGCAAGTTATGAGCCTCTTTATTGTATTGCAACATCCAAACCGGCTTTTGCAAGCGGCGCAATACCATAAAATATTCTATACCCTGATACCAAGGCACAGCACCATCATTATCATTGTGCATAATTAGTAGCGGAGTATTAACCTTATCGGCAAAGAAAATCGGTGAGTTTTCGATATACAAATCCAAAGAATCCATCATGGTAGCACCAATTCTGGATTGAGTTTGTTCGTACTGAAACTGGCGACTTCTACCCGACTCCCATCTGATACCACCATAAGCACTAGTCATATTAGATACGGGAGCGCCCGAGCCGGCAGCCTTAAACATATCTGTGCGGGTAACTAAATATGCAACCTGATATCCGCCCCAGCTTTGTCCCTGTATTGCCATATTATCTTTGTCAACCCAGCTGTTTTGTGCCAACGCCTCAGCACCTGCCACAATAGCATTGTATGCATCATTGCCCGGGTGGCCCACTGTGTAATGAATATCAGGAGTGAACACCACATATCCGCGGCTCACAAAGAATGGAATATTAACCGTTGACCTGCTTGGAGCGGGCGTAAAGTAATTATAAAGATTATCCGAATGCTGCTCGTAGAAATAAATCATCACCGGATATTTTTTTGAGGGATCAAAATCCTCAGGCTTATACACTATACCCTGCAAGGGCACACCGGCAAATGAAGTCCAATTGAACATCTCGGCAGTCCCCCAATTATAATCGTTCATCTGCGGATTGATATCAGTAATTTTCACATCAGTTTTCCACAAATTGTTGGTATAATAAAGATTGGGCGAAGTGCTGAAGTTGCTCTTTTGGAAAACATATGAGTCAGCATTCTTAGCCTTTAGTAATCCTCCAAAATTGTATTTATCTACCACACGCTTATCCAAAGGCTTTCTACCCTTTTGTTTCAAAGTATAATAACCTTTCTCTTTGCTCACATTATCAAATGCAGAAAGAAGAAGCACATCCTTAGGCTCAATAAAACGTTTGTCGCGGTCAGTATTTATATATCTAAATGTAATAGAATCAACACGGCCGGCACCCTGAGTTATATTAACAGCACGCTCGGCACCGGTTGGGTCAATCCTCCAGATATCATAAGCATCATTTATAAACACATACTTATCCCCCTCACCCCACGATGCTATACCATAAGGACCGGGAAGTGATGGAGTATCATTCTTTTCATTCCAGAAGTTAACCTCAATATCCTTTGTCAAATTCACCGTATTGCCCAACTTATTATCATAGGCATACCACTGCTTAGCCTCACCATCCCACCAAGTGGTGAAATCTCCGTTGGCCGAAAGCATAGGACGAGCATTAAGAGGCTTGGCCACCTCCACCAGTTTGTCTTCTTGCAAATCATATACCCACACATCATACTTGGCAGCTATATCCCACTGAGTCTCTATCAGATAAGGAAGATTTGAATACAACAATGCATATCTGCCATCACCCTCATTTGATATATTGCAAAACGGCATATCCTGATTTGCCAACAACTTATATTGGTTAGGCTGATTTGGGTTTATAATTCCCGTGTAGGTTTTGTTGAGCTCTCTGCGCATCTCAACCAGCTGCTGCGGCTGCACCACAGGGTCATGCCAGCTCCACACATCCAAAGTGGCCATTTCAAAATCTACAATGGTAGTATCCTTAGGCGCTTGCTTTGGTGCAGAGCCTATTATTATTCTGTTGCCACTTTTGCTAAATGATGGCGCAGCATTCTCAGTAAATATCCATCCCTGAGGCAATCCTGACACCTGCTTGCCTGCAATTATTGTTGCAGAGTCGGCCCCTACCCTAAAGTAGCGCACATCAAACGACTTTTGCTCAATCTTAGAAGTATCACCAGTAGCAATATAAACCAGTTGTCTGCCCGCCTCATCAAAAGATAGAGACTTATACTCAAGACTATCACGTGATATATCCTGAATTTTGTCAGCAAGCAGGTCATAGAAAATCACCCTATGAGTATCGGTTGAGTCTTTCTTATCGGGTACTATTGTAGCAGCCAAAGAATTACCATATCTGTTAAAGACAGACAACTGCGAGTTTCTGATTGTATCCTCTTTTCCACTTTGTAGATTGCGAACAATCAGCAAATCCTTTTGCTTGGTCTTTGATTTCTTGGTTGTATCCTTAGGAAACTCAATGGTATAAGCAATATGCTTGGCAATTTCGGCAGGAGTTTTGAAAGATTTTACATTAGCAATCTTATGAACGCTAAAGTTGGCATTGTTGACAATTACCAACGAATCCTTTGGAACATCATCGCCTTTCTTTTTATCAATTCTGGCTTGTCGCCTATCGGCAAACGGAGCCTTTAGCAATCCCACCGTGTATGCGCCATCAGGAGACAATGCATATCTGTTAATCCGCTCTATCTCCAGCGATTTGTTGGACACATTGTTTCTGATAACCAAAGTAGTGTCTCCCTCTTGGGGACTAACCAAAGCAGTTGATATTTTACCATCATGGCTAATGTTTACATTAGTAAGGCTTTTCCATCCATCATACACCGTATGATCCAGAACTTTCTTTTGGGCACTTATTAATGCACTGCTAATCAATAGCAGCGTCACTAAAAATAGGCGAATAACTGGTATTTGTTGCATATTTGTTATAGATTATTGTTTCAATAGCGAAAGTAATATAAATCTCTAAGTAATACAAAACAAATCTAATAAATGAAAAGCACACGCATAGGAAAAAACATCTTTTCACCTGGTCCAATATTGGAAAATGATGTCAAAGATGTTTTTCCTACCATTC
>CAZSKF010000042.1:0-16805 GCA_964607405.1 uncultured Proteiniphilum sp.
TGAAGAGATGCGTCGCGATGAGAACGTATTTCTTATGGGCGAAGATGTCGGTGTTTTTGGAGGAGACTTCGGAACATCAGTAGGAATGTTGGAAGAATTTGGCAAGGAGCGTATTCGCGACACACCTATTTCCGAAAATGCAATTTCGGGTTGTGCCATCGGTGCAGCTATGACCGGAATGAGACCTATTGTGGATGTGACTTTTATGGACTTCATCGTGTTTATGATGGATAATATAGTGAATCAAGCGGCAAAAACCCGTTATATGTTTGGCGGTAAAGGACAGGTACCTGTTGTTTTCCGTGCAGCGGCAGGATCGGGTGTAGGAGCAGCTGCGCAACACTCGCAGTCGCTAGAGGCTTGGTTTACACATATACCGGGACTAAAAGTAGTAGCTCCGGGAACTCCTGCCGACGTTAAGGGAATACTTAAATCCGCTATCAGGGATAATAACCCCGTTATTTTCCTTGAATATAAAGCGCAATTCAACATGAAAGGTGAAGTACCTCTTGATCCTGACTTTACTATACCCTTAGGTGAAGCAGAAATAAAGAGAGAGGGAAAGGATGTAACTGTTGTTACATATGGCAGAATGCTAGAACGCGTACTTAAAGCAGCTGACGAAGTTCGTGAGGCTGAAGGAGTAAGCGTGGAGGTGGTTGATTTGAGAACATTGATGCCACTTGACAGAGATGCTATTCTGAACTCGGTGAAAAAAACCGGTCGTGTGCTTTTAGTTAACGATGCACACAAAACTGGTGGATTTATCGGTGAGATTGCCGCAATGATCGCAGAGAGTGACGCTTTCGATTACCTCGATGGCAGAATCCTGCGATTGGCGGCAGACGACATTCCTGTTCCTTACAATGCAAGATTGGAAGCAGCTATGCTTCCTGACGTTGAAAGGATAAAAAAATATATTCTTAAATTGGTTAATAAAAGATAGTTATTGATACTTCAGTTGGTGCTCCTGTGTGGGAGTGTCCAACTGAAGTTTCTGTTTTGTCCCTAACTTTTGTTTTGAGGCAAAACCGGATAATCATTTTTTATAATAACTATTGAACTACAATTAAACTAGATGGAAGATAGATTACTAATAAGAGCAACACCCGCAGCCAAAGCATTGGCCAAAAGGATGGGTGTGTCTCTGCTAAATGTGACAGGAACCGGATATAAAGGACGTATTCATAAAGAAGACGTTGCAAGCTGGAATTTTGCGGGCAAGGTGCACGTATCACCTTTGGCAAGAAAAATTGCCGAAGCTCACAATATCAGCCTTGATGGTATAAGGGGTTCAGGTCACAACCATAAAATAATGAAAGATGATGTTTTGCTACTTATCTCAGATCCTGAATTAAAAGCAAAACTAACTCGTGACGACTTTGCTGAGGCATTAGAGGCAGCAAGAGGAACTACACCTAAAGTGGTTAAAGAAATTAGACCCGGTGCAACTCCTGCAGCTGCAGCTGTTAAGAAAGACGAACCTCAGGCAGATGTAGAAAAAGTTCCGATGACAATGATGCGAAAAATTATCGCAAAACGTATGTCGGAAAGCTACTTCTCAATTCCTTCGTTTATTCAAACCTGGGAAATTGATATGTTCGAATTGCTTGCACTGCGCAAGAAGCTTATGGATCCGATAATGGAGAAAACAGAAAAGAAGATAACGGTTACAGACCTTATCTCATTCGCTGTTATTAAAACATTAATGAAGCATAAGTATATCAATGCAAGTTTAAATCCTGAAGGTACAGAAATCACACTTCACAATTATGTGAATCTTGGGATGGCTGTAGGTATGGATGATGGTTTGTTGGTGCCCGTTGTTAAGAATGCAGACAAAATGTCGCTTAGCGATCTTGTTGTTGCTCTTAAAGATGTGACTGCGCGAACATTCACTAAAAAGTTGATGCCCGATGAGCAAATGGGAAGCACTTTCACTATTAGCAACTTGGGGATGTATGGCGTTGAACATTTCACCGCAATCATCAATCAACCAAATGCTGCTATATTAAGCGTTTCGTCAACCAAAGAAAAGATGGTTGTAAAAGACGGTGAAGCTGTAATTCGTCCTATGATGAAGATGAGCTTGACCAGCGACCACCGTATTATTGATGGATTGGCAGCTGCTAAGTTTATGACTGATTTGAAAAATTTACTTGAAGATCCATTGTCATTACTGATATAGCAATTTAATGTGATTATGTTTTGATGCAGTTTGCAAGACATATCACAGTAACACAAAAAACATAGAAAATAAAAACAAATTAATATATGGCTCACGAAATAATTATGCCCAAAGCCGGTATTGACATGACCGAAGGGGAAATTGTAAAATGGTTAAAGAAAGAAGGTGATCCTGTTACAGAGGGTGAAATTATTCTTGAAATCATGACCGATAAGACCAGCATGGAACTTGAAGCTGAAGCTTCGGGTATCTTATTAAAAATAATTGGTCAAGAGGGAGAAACAGTTCCTGTTACCACTGTTATTGGTTATATTGGTGAAGAGGGCGAGGAGGTAGTTGCAGAAAAAGATAAGTACACTGCTCCTAAAGAAGAAGTAGTAGAAGAGGAAGAATCACACAAGACGCTAACCAGACTGGAAGACTCTTACAATGTTATTGTAATTGGTGGTGGTCCTGCAGGGTATGTTGCAGCAATTCGTGCTTCACAACATGGTGCTAAAGTTGCCATTGTTGAGAAGGGTGAGTTTGGCGGTACTTGTCTAAATGTTGGATGTATTCCTACAAAAGCTTATTTGAGCACAGGCGAGATAATTGAAGGTGTAGAAAATGCAGCTTCAAGAGGTATCTCATTTGAGAGCACAAACTATAAGGTAGATATGCCTAAAGTGGTTCAATACAAAAACTCGGTTGTTAGAAAACTAACAAGCGGTGTTGAAGCTCTTTTGCGCAGCAACCAAGTTGATGTCTTCAAGGGTGTTGGTAAGATAAATAAAAATAAGGATGTTGTAGTTGACGGAACCACAGTAATCAAAGGAGATAAAATAATTATCGCCGGCGGATCTAAAGTTTCAAGCATCAACATGCCGGGAATTGATAATCCAAACGTACTTTCAAGTGACGACTTGCTAGCACTTGAGGAACTACCTGAAACACTAGCCGTAATTGGTGGTGGTGTTATTGGTATCGAAATGGCACAAGCTTTCGAATCATTAGGTTCTAAAGTAACGGTAATTGAAATGATGGATAGAATTATCCCATCAATCGATCATGAAGCATCTGATTTGATTACCAAACTACTTAAGAAAAAAGGTGTTCAGATAATGACATCTACCAAAATTACTGAACTTGCCGACAAAGGTGGAAAAGTAGAAGTAAGATTAGAAGGTGGAAAATCAGTTGTAGCAGACAAAGTACTTGTTTCAATTGGTCGTCGTCCTGATATCGAAGCACTAGGTGATCTAGACTTTGAAATGGAAGGTGGCAAGCTTAAGGTTGACAGATATATGGAAACCAGCGTGAAAGGAGTTTATGCTCCCGGTGATGTTAACGCTATCAAGATGTTGGCACACGTTGCATTCCGTATGGGTGAAGTAGCAGCAGATAACGCAGTGAAAGGAAACCACAGAGAGCTTAAATTGCACTCATCACCTTCGGTTGTATATACTCATCCTGAGGTTGCGATGGTGGGTCTTACAGAAGAAGAAGCAAGAGCCAAATATGATATCCGCGTAGGAAGATTTGACTTTGCGGCTAACGGTCGTGCAATGGCCTCGGGCGATAACGTAGGATTTGTGAAAGTAATTGCTGATAATACATACGGCGAGATTTTAGGTGTTCACATTGTGGGACCTGCAGCAGCTGAAATTATCAACCAAGCTTCATTAATCATGGAAATGGAAATTACTGTTGACGAAGTAGTGAAAACTATTTACGGTCACCCAACATATTCAGAGGCTTTGTTCGAAGCCTGTGCTGATGTGCTTGGCGAGGCAGTTCACATCCCAAAGAGAAAAAAGAAATAATTAATTAGTCTTTTTTAAAGATTTATATGTTAAAAGCGTTTGCATAATTGCAAACGCTTTTTTTGTGTCTTTATTTAATTGATAAGTGCTCAATGCTTGGCTCTATTGATGGTGTGTGTTTTATTTTAATTTTATTATTGGAAAACAATTTGCTGTTCGTGAAAAACTAATTGACTTATAATTAAGCTATTGCGTTTCAAAGTGGAAAACTTGTCTGTTTTTAACGTTGATATAGTTGCTTGTAATGGGTCATTGTTAAATACTCAGATTTGTTTCTTTTATAGATTTCTCTTTTATATCTTTGTTCGCTCAATCAGCAAAAAAGACTATTTCATACAGCTAAATGATTGATGTTCTAATGATTAATTAACAAAAAACGTGATTCAACCAATGGAAAGAAAAACTTACAGTTTTGATGAGGCTAACAAAGCTGCGCTTAGTTACTTTGAAGGTGATGAGCTTGCGGCCAAGGTATGGGTGAGCAAGTATGCCCTGAAAGATAGTGACGGAAACATTTTTGAGCAATCTCCTGCCGATATGCACAGAAGATTGGCAAAAGAAATTGCACGTATCGAAAGCAAGTACAAAAACCCACTTTCGGAACAAGAGTTATTTGACCTATTTGATAAATTCAAATATGTTATACCACAAGGAAGTCCAATGACAGGCATTGGTAATGAGTTTCAGGTAGCATCCCTATCTAATTGTTTTGTAATTGGTATGGATGGTACCGCCGACTCATATGGTGGTATAATAAGAATTGACGAAGAGCAGGTGCAACTAATGAAGCGCCGCGGCGGAGTAGGGCACGACCTTTCTCACATCCGTCCAAAAGGATCGCCGGTTAAAAACTCAGCTCTTACCTCTACAGGATTGGTTCCTTTTATGGAGCGCTACTCTAACTCTACAAGAGAGGTAGCTCAAGATGGACGACGTGGAGCATTAATGCTAAGTGCATCTATCAAACATCCCGATGCGGCTGATTTTATTGATGCAAAGCTTGAACAAGGTAAAGTGACCGGAGCAAACATCTCCGTAAAGATAGATGACGACTTCATGAAAGCAGTTGAAAGCGGAGAGCCATATGTTCAGCAATACCCAATCAACTCTGACAACCCCAGATTCAAAAAAGAGATCGATGCTAAAGAACTTTGGAATAAAATTGTTCACAATGCATGGAGATCTGCCGAGCCCGGTATTTTGTTTTGGGATACTATCATTCGAGAATCAGTAGCCGACTGTTATGCCGACTTTGGTTTTAGAACTGTGTCAACCAACCCTTGTGGCGAAATCCCATTGTGTCCTTATGACAGCTGTCGCCTTCTTGCGGTAAACTTATATTCGTATGTAGTGAACCCGTTCAAAGAAGATGCATACTTCGACTTTGAATTGTTTGGCAAACATATCCGTTACGCTCAGCGAATTATGGATGATATCATTGATTTGGAGATGGAAAAAATCGATCAGATTTTAGCTAAGATTGATAGCGATCCCGAGTCAGAAGAAGTGAAACAAACAGAACGTCATCTTTGGGAGAAAATCCGTAAAAAAACATTGCAAGGTCGCCGTACCGGACTAGGAATCACAGCCGAAGGAGATATGCTTGCAGCACTAGGAATCAGATATGGTTCGGAAGAAGGTAATGACTTCTCAGAAGAAGTGCACAAAAACGTGGCTCTTAATGCATATGCATCATCTGTGGAGATGGCAAAAGAGAGAGGCGCATTTGAGATATTTGATGCAAATCTGGAGAAAGACAATCCTTTCATCAACAGAATCAAAGATGCAGACCCTGCATTATATAAAGACATGGTTAAGCATGGTCGCCGCAATATTGCTTGTTTGACTATTGCACCAACAGGCACAACCAGCTTGATGTCACAAACTACATCAGGAATTGAGCCGGTTTTCATGCCCGTATATAAGCGTCGTCGCAAAGTAAACCCAAGAGACAAAGATGTTCAAATTGATTTTATTGATGAGAACGGAGATTCATGGGAAGAGTATGTTGTTTTCCACCACAAGTTTGTTGACTGGATGGTAGCAAACGGACATTCCACAGTTAAGAAATATACAAACGAAGAGATAGACGCACTAGTAGAAAAATCACCATATCACAAAGCAACATCAAACGATGTGGACTGGCTGATGAAAGTAAAAATGCAAGGGCGCGTTCAAAAATGGGTTGACCACAGCATTAGTGTTACCATAAACCTCCCTTCGGATGTGGATGAAGAGCTTGTAGGCAACTTATATATGGAAGCTTGGAAGAGCGGTTGTAAAGGTTGTACCGTTTATCGTGACGGATCTCGTGCCGGAGTTCTTATTGCTAATGACAAAAAAGAAAAAGAGGAGGCAAAACCAGAAGAGGATTGCTTTGAAGCACCACAAGTAATAACTAAGCGCCCTATAGTATTGGATGCGGATGTTATTAAGTTTCAGAACAACAAAGAAAAATGGATCGCATTTATCGGATTGGTTAATGGCCGCCCATACGAAATCTTCACCGGTATAAATGACGAAGACGACGGAATTATGATTCCCAAAACAGTTACCACCGGAAAGATTATAAAAGCAGTGGACGATCAAGGGCAAAAGAGATATGACTTCCAATTCCAAAACAGAAGAGGATATAAAATCACAATTGAAGGACTAGACGGAAAGTTCGACCCTGAGTTTTGGAACTACGCAAAGTTAATTTCAGGAGTATTGAGATACGGAATGCCAATTGATCAGGTATTAAAACTAGTATCAGGTTTGGAGCTGGATAGCGAAACCATCAATACTTGGAAGAATGGAGTGGAGCGTGCACTTAAAAGATACCTGCCTAATGAAACAGAAGCAAAGGGACAAAAATGTCCTGTGTGTGGAGTTGAAGCATTGGTATATGAAGAAGGCTGCTTGACATGTCGCAACTGTGGCGCATCAAAATGTGGATAATAAAACAATGTTATAGAATTAATCATTAATTCAATTAGATACAAAAAAGGCAACATCCCAATGTGGGTGTTGCCTTTCTTTATGCTGTGTAGTTTAGAAAGCTTATCTAGCCGGTAACCAGCTGTTGGTAAGTTCTCTGTTTTGTTCAATCCACTTAAGAGCACCTTCGCCATCATTTCCGGCATCTTCTATGCTTTGCATAAGCGAGCCAATTTGCTCTGTGGTAAAGTTGATATTGGTCAGGAACTCTGCCACAAAAGGATGCTCCTCGCTAAATCCTTTGCGCGCAATAGTCTTAATTTGCTCCGAATGACCAAATACACCTTTAGGATCTTCAAGCATCTTTAAATCGAAACGTGAGAACATCCAGTGAGGAGTCCACCCCGTCACCACAATCCACTTTTCGCCATCAATTGCTTTTTTCAATGAAGCAGTCATAGCAGCCTCGCTTGCAGTGAGCAATTTGTAGTCTAATTCATAATCTTGGATAGCCTTATCAGTAGTCTTCATCAACCCCGCACCGGCATCAATACCCACTATTTCACCTTTCAGCTTATCCTTATATTCGTTCAGCTCATCGATAGAGTTAATAGTAACATATGATGGTACCACAAGACCAATTCTGGCATCTTCAAAGTTAGTGCCAAGCACCTCAAGCGAAGCAGAATATTGTTTCATATAATCTTCGTGAGTCACAGGCAGCCACACATCCATAAAAGCGTCAGCATTACCCCTCGAAAGTGAAGCAAATATTGGAGCCACATCGGCATTCTTCATATTCACCTCGTAACCACTCTCTTCTAATAATATTTTTGCAACATTAGTCATTGCAATACCTTCAGCCCAATTTACATAAATTAGATTGATTCTGTTTTCGTTTTTGTTACCCCCGCATGACAATAATAGTATTGCAGCCAGCAAGAGTAATCCAATTTTCTTTAAATGTTTCATTATCTATATTTTTTATTTATTATCGTATTAATTATTTATTCTTTTTGCGACCGTTAGATTTTGTCATACCCTGCGTAATTCTATCCAATATAATGGCAAGAATAACCACAGCAATACCACCCTCAAAACCAAGGCCAATTTGCATTTGTGTAATTCCTTTCAGTACCACCTCACCAAGTCCTCCGGCAGCAATCATGGCAGCAATAACCACCATAGATAGCGACAGCATAATGGTTTGATTCACCCCCGTAAGTATTGTGGGCAAAGCCAAAGGAAGTTGAACTTTTAGGAGTAATTGTCTTTTGGTTGCACCAAATGATTGAGTAGCCTCCACAATATCTTTGGGCACCTGGCGAATGCCAAGACTAGTAAGCCTAACCACGGGCGGCATAGCAAATATCACAGTTGCAAAAGCCCCCGGCACGGCACCAAGTCCAAAGAACAATACCGCAGGAATCAGATAAACAAATGCCGGCATAGTTTGCATAAAGTCCAAAATGGGACGCAATATTTTCTCGGCTCTGTTGCTGTTGCCCGCCCATATTCCCAGCGGAATCCCAATAATAAGGGCAATGAAAGTAGAAGAAAGAACAAGAGCCAAAGTGTCCATTGTCTCTCTCCAGTATCCCATAAAATATATAAGTAGCAATCCAAGAACAACAAATAGCGTTATCCCCTTGCCCGACTTAAACCATGCCAATATGGCCAAAAGAGCAATAGTAACATAAAAAGGAATGCCGAACAGTATTGTTTGAAATCCCTCAATAAATCCCCCTATGCCCGAGTTGAGAAGATCAAAAAGTCCACTAAAATTATCAGTTAGCCAATTGATGGCTATTTCTATATATTTTCCAATATTAATCATACTAAGCTTGTGAGTTTTGAATTATTTCGTTTATTTCTTTGTGCTCCATCCCTGTCATTTCTATTATCAGCCAGTTCAGAGGAAGCAGTCCCACCACCTTGTGATTATCATCAACAATAACGATAGGAGAATTTGTTTTGGTTAGCAACGGTAGCAACTCCTCGATAACAGTATCGGGGGTTACCGACAAATTATCATTTCGGATAACGCTCTCGATACTTTTTTCATCATTCTTTCTCAGTCTTGTCAAATCCTCAAGGTGCACTTCACCAATCAAAACCCTATCCTCATCCACCACGGGAATACTTGTAAGATTTCGTTGTCTCATTTTTCTCATCACCACAGCCGGTCCCTCTTTGGGGAATCGGGCAAGAACAGGATTGTTGAGCATGATAGACGACACAGAAACAATTTTGCTTCGGTCCACACTCTCCACAAAGTCCTCCACATAATCATTGGCAGGCTGGGTTAGTATCTCCTCAGGCGTGCCCACTTGCACTATCTCGCCGTCTCGCATAATAGCAATTCGGTCGCCCAGCTTAATAGCCTCGTTCAAATCGTGCGTAATAAATACAATTGTCTTTTTCATTTTTTGTTGAAGCATGATCAGCTCCTCTTGCATCTGCACCCTGATAAGCGGGTCAAGAGCCGAAAAAGCCTCATCCATCAGCAACACCTCAGGATCGTTGGCCAAAGCCCTTGCCAATCCCACACGCTGCTGCATACCACCCGATAGTTCGCTCACCATCATATCCTCGTAGCCCTCAAGGCCCACAAGGTTCATGCTCTCAATAGCTTTTTTTCTTCGTTCCTCTTTGGCCACGCCCTGCAGCTCCAGTCCAAAAGAAATATTATCAGCCACCGTGCGGTGAGGGAGTAATCCAAAATGTTGGAAAACCATTGCTAATTCTTTGCGACGAATTTCCATAAGTTCGCTTTCGTTTGCCTTCACAATATCTTTGCCGTTTATCAGCACTTCGCCTCTTGTGGGCTTCACCAATTTATTGATACATCTCAAAAGCGAGGATTTCCCGCTGCCGGAAAGTCCCATTATAACAAATATTTCCCCCTCATTAATTGATAGACTTGCGTCTTGAACTGCCACTGTGCAGCCGGTAGATTTAAGTATCTCGGCTTTGCTTCTGCCCTGTTGTAGGCGACGAAAAGCACGTTCTTTTTCTCTTCCAAAAATAAGGAATAGATTATTTATTTCAATTTTACTCATATATATTTTATCTGTTTCAGTCTCTCTGTTTTGATTAATTAAAAATAATAGCCAATGTTCAAGTTAAGGCGTGCATGCCACGATTCGGACTCCAAGCCCTCGGCAAATGCATCATTCCAATCACCACCCAGCCACGCATGGTTTTTTCCCATTGCATAGTCCAGGTATGTATATATAGGACCCATTGAAAACATTGCGCCGGTCACATTCTGATAACTGTCATTCATATTATCAGCCCTTTTGTGCATCATACCAAAATCATTATAAATGGTGATGGCATCAAGTATGCCCTTATTCACGGGAATATTGTAGGCAAGCCCCACGGTGTATGTATCAGCCTTAGTGGCTACATTATATGGTGAGCCATAGGCACCCATCTCTATAAAATCTTTTTCGCCATCTTCGTTCTTGGGCGACATATTGTAGGTGGTATATTGAGCCTTCAGGTTCCAGTTGCCCACATTCATCACATAGTGCAATGCAAAGGCCGAACGACTGCCCATCTTTTCTGTATCTATATTATATATACCGCCAACTTGAGCCGAGGCACCCAGTTCAAAATTTAACACATCATCGCCCCATCTTTTCACCACTCTCAGGTTGCCCTGATTCATCTCTTTGTTGCGCCCCACTATATCATAGCTATATCGTGACGACGAAAGTCCGTCTGACGAATGAAAGTTTAGAATATCCGAGTTTTTGTAAAACGCAGCAGCAAAGCCCCATTCACCATTATCAAAGGTATATTTGATACCCATATCGGCATCATCTTCCATGCCCAAATAGTAGTTAATTCCAAAAAACCAATTGTTTGAGTTGTAGGGCAATACGCCAAAGGGTATAATATTTAAACCCACCTGAAGCTGATTTTGTTCGTCAAACTGATATCCCACCCAGCCATGTTTTAACATCTGGCCTCCCGATGCAGAAGAATAAAACCTATATTCGGCATCAAAGATTAATTTCTTGTAACCTCCATTGGCATTGAGCCTAAATACGTCGTAACCAAACTGTCCACCGGTATTTTTGCTCTCCTGCAGCCAGTCAGAGTAGTTGTAATTAAACCTCAAGGCACCACCCAGATTCACATTGGGTTTTTCTTGAGCATAGGTTAATGACGTAGTAAATAAAAAAAGAAAGATAAGTGTTGTGACACTGTCTTTAAAGTGCATAATAATTTAATTTATTTTTGTTTCTGCAAATATTACAGAATGATTAAAGACAAGTAAAAAAGGCGAGAATAGTTTACAAAATGTATAATGCCTACTTGCAAAAGGATGATAAAACCAGTAGAAAAAAATCGTTTTATCAGGAATAATCTTGGCAAAGGTATGTATTATAGATTTCACTGGCAAATATTTTTATCAAATATTATCAATTGAGTTTCTTTATAACTAGTGTAAGTTATTGTTATGTTGCGTGTTATACGATTATTAACACATGGCTGAAATCTTGTGCAAATACAGTTCAAATAGCGCATAAATGCCAACAAATATAATTTTTCATTATCTTTGCCAACATGAGCGACACATATAATACAATAGAAAAAATGGCCGAGGGATATATAACTGAAAAGAAAAGTAAGTTTATATCGCTCATCTTTCCCGTACAAAATACCGACCAGGTAAAAGACATTATCGAAGAGTATCGCAAAAAGTATTATGACTCGCGTCACGTATGCTGGGCATATATGCTGGGGCAGTATCGAGACGAACACAGATATAATGACGATGGCGAACCCTCGGGTACTGCGGGCCGTCCCATAATGGGGCAAATCAACTCGCACGAGCTAACAAACGTGCTAGTGCTGGTGATACGCTACTTTGGCGGCACACTGCTGGGCACGGGTGGATTGGTGAAGGCATACAAAGAGGCGGCCGATGATGCAATAAGCAATGCAGAGATTGTACAAAAAACCATAGACGAAACCATGACTATACATTTTGAGTATCCGCTGCTCAATGATGTGATGCGCATTATGAAGCAATTTGAGGAAGTGAGCTGGGAACAAGACTTTCAGGAAAGCTGCACAATGCACCTCCGAATAAGGAAATCACAGTTCCAAAGATTGCACGACAGCCTTGCTGTAATATATGGTGTAGATATCGAGAATAAAGAAGACCCGGAAGAGTAATTTTCTTATAGAAATTGCTGATTATTAATGTCTCATTTGTGTCAGGAAAAATATTTCAAACACAAAAAATTGTTTTTACATCCACAAAATCACTACTTTTGCAAACTCATAAAGAAGTAGAACCTCCGAAAACGGAGAAAAATATAAGTTGAATGGCAAAGAATTTAGTGATAGTCGAGTCGCCTGCAAAAGCAAAAACCATTGAAAAGTTTTTGGGAAGCGACTTCAAGGTAATGTCTAGTTATGGGCACATTCGTGATCTCAAGAAAAAAGATTTCAGTATAGATATAGAAAACAATTTTGAACCTATATATGAAATTCCGGATGATAAAAAGAAGGTAGTATCTGAATTGACAGCAGCAGCAAAGAAAGCTGAAACTGTATGGCTGGCTTCGGATGAGGACCGCGAGGGGGAAGCCATCTCATGGCACTTGTATCATGCATTGGGACTGGAGGGAAAAAACACTCAGCGAATTGTGTTTCATGAAATAACCAAAACTGCTATTCAAGAGGCAATAAAAAATCCCAGAAGCATTGACAATAACTTGGTAGATGCACAGCAAGCCCGCCGTGTATTGGACCGTATAGTGGGTTTTGAGCTGTCGCCAGTGCTATGGAGAAAGATAAAGCCATCACTTTCTGCAGGGCGTGTGCAATCGGTATCTGTGAGGCTGATAGTAGAGCGCGAACGCGAAATTCAAAACTTCGAAAGCGAGGCAGCATACCGCATAATAGCAATCTTCAAGAAACATGAAGACGGACAAGTGCACGAAATAAAAGCCGAATACAACAAGCGACTCAAAACAAAAGAAGAGGCGCTGGAGCTTTTAGAAAAACTAAAATCTTCAAACTTCACAGTAGAAGATGTAACCACCAAGCCGGCCAAAAAATCACCGGCAGCACCATTCACCACTTCCACATTGCAACAAGAGGCATCGCGCAAGCTAGGCTTCTCGGTCGCACAAACCATGCGTGTGGCACAAAACTTATACGAATCAGGACGAATTACTTATATGAGAACCGACTCGGTGAACCTGTCGGGACTAGCCATTAATACAGCTAAAGACGAAATCATAAGCCAATATGGCGAAAAATATTGGCAAGTGCGTCAATACTCTACCAAATCAAAAGGGGCACAAGAGGCGCACGAGGCAATTCGCCCAACATTCATTAGCGAGCACGAAGCAGGAGCAACCCAGCAGGAAAAACGCCTGTATAACTTGATATGGAAGCGTACCATTGCATCGCAAATGGCAAATGCCGAACTTGAGCGCACCACTGCCACCATTGGCATATCCAATGCCGAAGGTAAATTTATAGCAAGCGGAGAGGTAATCAAATTTGACGGATTCTTGCGTGTGTATCTTGAGGGCACAGACGACGAAGACTCTGAAAATGAAGAAGGCCTATTGCCACCAATGCAAGCCAACGACCAGTTGGATATGCAAAATATCACAGCTACAGAGCGCTTCACACAGCGTCCTGCACGCTACACAGAGGCATCGCTAGTTCGCAAAATGGAAGAGCTAGGTATTGGTCGCCCATCCACTTATGCGCCTACCATTTCCACTATTCAAAATAGAGAATATGTGGAGAAGCGCACCGTAGAGGGCACAAAACGCTCATACAATATCCTTACACTTGAAAAAGGAAAGATATCAGACAAAAACAAAACCGAAACAGTGGGGTATGACAAAAACAAACTTGTACCCACCGATATAGGCACTGTGGTAAATGACTTCCTGGTTGAGTTTTTCCCCAACGTAGTTGACTATCACTTCACGGCCGATGTGGAGAAAGAGTTTGACGCCGTGGCAATGGGCGAGAAGCAATGGAATATTATTATAAAAGAGTTCTACTCTCATTTTCACCCCGTGGTAGAAGAAACCATGGAAATGAGAATGGAGCATAAAGTAGGAGAGCGAGTGCTAGGCACCGACCCTAAAACTGGTCGCCAAGTAGCTGTAAAAATTGGCCGATACGGACCTCTTGCCCAAATTGGAGTACCCGACGAAGAGGAGAAACCATTGTTTGCGTCACTTCAAAAAACTCAGTCGATAGAAACAATAACTCTTGAAGAAGCCCTAAAACTATTTGAGCTTCCTCGCAATCTGGGACCCTTCCGTGACAAAGATATGACCGTTGCCATAGGACGATTTGGACCATATATTCGTCACAACAATAAGTTTGTGTCGCTTCCAAAAGAGTATGACCCAATGGAAGTAACAGCCGAAGAGGCAATAGCCCTGATAGAAGACAAAGAGAAAAAAGATAGAGAGAAAATCATTAAGGAGTTTGACGAAGAACCCGGCTTGCAAGTATTGAACGGTCGCTACGGACCTTACATTGCATTTGAGAAAAAGAACTACAAGATTCCAAAAACTCAAGATCCGGCAGAGCTTACTCTCGAGATGTGCAAACAGCTGATAGAAGAAGCGCAAAAAGCAGGTGACAAAAAGCCGGCCCGAAAAACAGCCGCCGCCAAGAAGCCCGCTGCAAAAAAGACTACAGCTAAAAAAACAACAACTAAAAAGAGCGATAAAGAATAATAATCGCCCTCACGTATAACAAAGCATTAATAACCCGTCGGAAAATATTTTCCGGCGGGTTTCTTTTTTAACGCATCCGTGCAAAACATTCTCCTATATATTGTGTTTATATCATCATGAAACATTTACATAACATTCACAGCAGAGAAGAGCTAATCTCACAGCGATTGGCCGAAGATTTTGAGCGACGCACCGTGTCGTTCTACAGATACGTAATAATTGACAACCCGCAGCAACTGCGCGACCAGCTATATTTCGACTGGTTTTCGATGGGAGTGATGGGCCGAGTATATATTGCACACGAAGGAATCAACGCACAGATATCCGTTCCCGAACATGAGATTGAAAACTTTATCTCCTATCTCAACAATACACCCTATTTTGCAAACATGCCAATGAAATGGGCGGTGGAAGATGATAAGCTTTCATTCTTGAAGCTGAAGCTGAAAGTGCGCAAAAAAATTGTGGCCGACGGACTCGAAGACGGATCATTTGACGTTACCAATGTGGGTAATCACCTAAGCGCCGACCAGTTTAACAAAGCCCTTATGGAAGACGGAACCATAGTGGTGGATATGCGCAACCATTACGAAAGCGAAATTGGTCGTTTTAACAATGCTATTTGTCCCGATGTTGACACCTTCCGCGAAGAGGTAGAATACGTCACCGAAGCACTAAAAGACAAGAAAGATGCAAAGATATTACTCTACTGCACCGGCGGTGTGCGTTGCGAAAAAGCAAGTGCATACCTAAAGCATCAAGGCTTTAAAGATGTGAACCAACTCTTTGGCGGAATCATAGAATATGCCCACCAAGTAAAAAAAGAGGGAGTAGAGTCACAATTCATTGGCAAAAACTTTGTGTTTGACGAGCGCCTGGGCGAACGCATCACAGATGATATTATTGCAAACTGCCATCAATGTGGAGAGCCTTGTGACGATCACACCAACTGTGCCAACACAGACTGCCACCTTCTGTTTATCCAGTGCCCATCATGTGCCCAAAAGTATCAAGGCTGCTGCAGCACCGATTGCAAAGAAATCAACCTACTGCCCAAAGAAGAGCGCGTGAAGCTAAGAGAAAGCAAGCACAACGATTATGCACAAACTCAAATATTTAGAAGCAGACGCGGTAGTTTGAAATATTCACCAACAAAATTATCTTTGCATACTGAATAAAAACTATTCTTATGCATATACAAAAAGCAACACACCACCACTTGCCTGCAATAATGGCAATATACCATACCGCACGCCAAACAATGCGCAGCAGCGGCAACCCACATCAGTGGACAGACGGATACCCTTCACAACAAATAGTGGAGGACGATATCCGCAACGGGTACTGCCACTTGTGCGTGGATCAAGATGGAGAAATAGTGGGTGTGTTTTGCTTTTTTGTGGGACACGAACCCACATACGACAACATATACCATGGAAGCTGGACAAATAACGATGCCACACCCTACGGCGTCATTCATCGCATAGCCTCATCCGGCACCCGCAAAGGGGTAGGCACCTATTGCATCAATTGGTGCTACACACAACACTCACATATTCGTATAGACACACATCGTGATAATGTAATCATGCAACGCATTCTCTCAACACTTGGTTTCAAGTATTGCGGCATCATATTTTTGAATAGCGGCGACGAGAGATTGGCGTATGAAAAATGACATTGAGCATCCCTTTATAGTGACTTTTTAATGCTGATTTCTAGTTTGTGAGGGTTTGGTGTCATCAGTGAATGCCTGTTTGTAATTTCCGTCAATGTTGACAAAAGTCATATTTGTTAGTGAATATAGCTAGGGGTTAGTGGTGTTAAAGTAGATTAACATTTGCTTTCTGCCGGAATGTGAATAATATCAAATAAAATGTGTATATTCGCAGTTAAATAGTGTTTCATTGTTGATAATCAGCGAAAAGGCAAAGTGTCAAAGCTATTCCGGAAGTTTAGATCTAAGTATTGTTGGCCAACAAACAATGTAAAACATCCGTGAAACGAAATATGAAGCTCAACAAGTATGATTTACGGCTTGTTTTATGTTGCCCGAATAGTCACAATTAGCGATAGTTAACTTAAATCTGATTTCTACAAGTGTCAAAGCTAAACCGGAGTTAACAATTGGATGTTATGTTGCTCAACAAA